>JAKAMV010000019.1 GCA_021812735.1 Chloroflexota bacterium
GTCTGGCCGGGCAGCGAGCCGCCGCCGACGGCGCTCCGCAGGGCCACGACCTCGACGTGCGCCCCGGCCGACGACGCGACCGCGATCGCCCGGCCCCGCAGCTCGCGGGGCGTCCGCGCGATCGCCCGCCACACGGGCACCTCTGCGGCGGCACGGCCCGCCCGGTACAGCCCGAGCGTAGCGGCCACGCCGGCGAGGATCGCCTTGTCGGGGCGCATCGCCCGCGCCAGCGGATCCCGCCGCAGCCGGTCGATGAGGTCGGCGCGGCCCGCCAGCAGCCCGGCCTGGGGTCCGCCGACGAGCTTGTCGCCGCTGAACACCACCAGGTCGGCGCCGGACGCCAGCCGCTCCGCCGGCATGGGCTCGTGGGCGAGGCCGAAGGCAGCGGTGTCGAGCAGCGCGCCCGAGCCCAGGTCGTCGATGACGACGGCGCCGTGGCGGTGCGCCATCGCGGCGACATCCGCGAGGTCCGCCGACTCCGCGAACCCGGTCAGGGCGAAGTTCGAGGGGTGGACGCGCAGCACCAGCCGCGCCCGGCCCTCGGCCAGCGGCCCCTCGAAGTCGGCGGCCCGTGTCCGATTCGTGGTCCCCACCTCGACCAGGCGCGCGCCGGCCCGGGCGATGACCTCCGGGATGCGGACGCCGCCGCCGATCTCGACCAGCTCGCCGCGGGAGACGATCACCGCGCCGCGGCGTCCGGCGAGACCGACGGCGAGCAGCAGCGCCGCCGCGGCGTTCGACACGATCAGACCCGCCTCCGCGCCGGTCAGCGCCGCCAGATGCTCCTCCGCCACGCGGAACCGGGGCCCCCGACGCCCGGTCGCCTCGTCGAGCTCGAGGTACCCGTAGGCCGCTGCGGCGGCTTGGGCGGCGGCGATGGCAGCGGCGGGCCACGGCGCCCGACCGAGGTTCGTGTGGAGCACCACGCCGGTGGCGTTGACCACGCGCGGCGGCACTGGGCCGCCATCCGCCGCGGGATCGGTGAACGAGCGCAGCCGCGCCGCCGCCTGGTCGGCCAGCGCCTCGAGGGGCGCCGCTGGCCCGCCTGCCGCGAGCCGATCGCGCTCGCCGTCCACGATCGCGCGGACCACCCCTGCCAGCGCGGCGGGGTCGGCGTCGGGGAAGCGCTCCCGGACGGGGGCCAGGACGCGCTCGACGCTGGGCGGCCGGGATCGCGCGGGAATGGGCTCGCTCACGCCCCGATCATCGCAGACGGGCCGGGCGGCAGCACGCGACCGGGGGGCGCGCGACCCACCGCGCGGGACGGCCCCCTGCGGCATCCCGCCGAGGGCTCAGACTCGCCGACGCAGAGGAGGTCTCGTGGTGGACGCAACCGTCGGCGAATCCGCCTTCAGCGCGACACCGCCGCTGGCACCCGTCCAGACGACGCGGCGCGTCCGGTTCCTCGAGGACGAGCAGCTTGACCGGCTCGCCGAGGCGACCCTCACGGTCCTCGAGGAGGTGGGCGTCAAGTTCCCTGACGAACGCTCCCTCGAGATCCTCGCCTCTAACGGCTGCCACGTGGACCGGGCGACCCAGGTCGTCAAGTTCCCGCGCGACGTCGTCCGGCGTGCGATGGCCACCGCGCCGCGCAGCTTCACCATGGCGGCCCGGAACCCCGACTTCGACCTCCGCCTCGTGGAGGGCACGTCCTACTACACGCTCGACGGCTGCGGCGTTGCGGCGGTGGACCCCGAGACCGGCCAGGAGCGGCCCTCGCGCAAGTCCGACCTCGAGGCGCAGGCCCGCGTCGCCGACTGGCTGCCCGGCATCGGCTTCATCTGGCCCACCGTGTCGGCGCAGGACTTCGGGCGCACCAGCCAGCTCCACGAGATCGACGCGGTCTACAACAACTCGGTCAAGCACTTCCAGGCGATGGTGATGGGCGAGGCGGCGGCGAGGTTCGCGGTGGAGATGGCCACCGTCGTGGCCGGGTCCGCCGAGGAGCTCCGCCGCCGACCCGTGCTCTCCAACCTCGTCTGCTCGGTGGCGCCCCTGGCCCAGGACCACGCCGCTCTGGAATCCGCGCTGGCGATGGCCGAGGCGGGGATCCCGATCGGCGTCCTGTCGATGCCCACCCTTGGCACCACGGCACCGTCCACGTCCGCCGGCGCACTCGTCGTCGGCGATGCCGAGTGCATCTCGGGGATCGTGCTGCTCCAGCTCGCCTTCCCCGGCGCCCCCGTCTTCCACTCGATCATGAAGGCGTACGCCGACCCGCGGACCGGCAACTACGTCGGCTACTCGCTCGACAGCGGCACCGCCCGGTATGCGTCGGTGGAGATGGCGCACCACTGGGGCGTCCCCAGCATGGCGGCCTGCTTCGGCACCGATTCAACGCTGCCGGGGACCTGGCTCGCCGCATCGGACGTGGCGCAGGACCCGCTGCTCGGCGCGCTGTCGGGGGCCGAGCTGGTGACCGGCCTGGGTCTCGACCGCACGTACACACTGCTCACGCCCGAGGGGATCCTGCTGGACTACGAGCTCTACGAGCGGGCGCGCTACGCGGTGCAGGCGCTCGAGGTCAGCGACGAGACGCTGGCGCTCGACGTCATCGCCGACGTCGGGCCGGGCGGCCACTTCCTGGCCGAGGAGCACACGCGCCGGCACATGAAGACCTCGCTGGTGCGCGGCCTGGAGCACGACCTGGTGAACAACCGCTACCGCGATCCGGTGGAGGTGGCCCGCGAGCGAGCGCACTGGGTGCGCGAGCACCACCGGCCGGAACCGCTCGAGGCGGCCAAGGCCGCCGAGCTGACGCGACTCCTGCAGGCAGCCCGCGCTGTCCTCGGCTAGCCAGGGCAGCTCGATGACGACCGGCCGGACGCCCTTGCGCGGCACCGGCTCCGTTTCCCCCGACGTGGTGGTGGTCGGCGGCGGCATCGTCGGCACGTCCACCGCGGCCTTCCTCGCCGAGGCGGGCGCCCGTGTGCTGCTCATCGAGCGCGACGGGCTGGCATCGGGCGCGTCCGGCGCCAACTCGGGCGTGGTCCAGCACCCGTTCGACCCGGTGATGGCGCGGCTCTACCGGTCGTCCCTGGACCTCTACCGCGAGCTGGCGGCCGAATCCAACGGCTTCGCGATCGGGGCGGAGCCGGCCGGGATGCTGTACGTCACCGCCGATGCCGCGGCGGCGCGCCGTCAGGCCGCCCTGGTCAACGGGCCGTTCCCAGAGCTCGGCGCGGAGGTCGTCGGCGGCGATGCGCTGCGGGCCCTCGAGCCCGCGATGGCGCCGGGCCTGTGGGCGTGCCGCGTGCCGATCGGCTTCCCGGTGGCGCCTGGCTCGGGCACCTACGCCTTCGCCTCGCTGGCCGAGTCGCGCGGGGTGGCCATCCGGATGGGCCGCGCGGCGGCCCTGGAGGTGGCTGGCGACCGCGCCGTCGGCGTGCGGATCGACGGGACGCTCGTCCCCGCGGGGGCCGTGGTCGCGGCGGCGGGTCCGTGGACGCCGGCCCTGCTCGACCCGACAGGGCGCTGGACGCCCATCTCGCCGCGCTGGGGAGTCGTCGTCGAGGCCGAGCTGCCCAGGGGCCCGCGGCACGTGCTGGAGGAGGCCGGGATCGAGGCGGTGCTCGACGAGGGGGCCGACGCCACCGCCTCCCGCCCCGACGGCCATGCCGGCGATGGAGACGGCGGCCTGGAGTTCAGCTACGTGCCCCAGCCCGGAGCGGGCTCGGTGGGCTCGACGTTCCTGCCCCTCGAACCCTCGCCCGAGGCGTGGACCGAGCGCATCCTGCTGCGCGCTTCGGGCTTCGTCCCCGGCGTCGCCGACGCCCCGATCCGCGGCGTCCGGTGCTGCGCGCGGCCGCAGTCCGACGACGGCCGGCCGCTCGTGGGTGCCGTCCCCGGGCTGCGCGGCGGGTTCGTGTGCGCGGGCCACGGCCCGTGGGGCGTCTCGACGGGACCGGGTTCCGCGCGCCTCGTGGCGGATCTCGTGCTGGGGCACGGTCCGGCCATCCCCGCGGCGCTCGACCCGAGGCGGTTCGGGGCGCCGCGGGGCTGATCGTCGCCCGCGGCCCCGCCTCGTTATTGCAAGAAGTCGCAAGAACGGGGACAATGACACGTGAAGCGTCCCCCTTCGAAGGGACCGGTGCGGCCCGACAACCCGGTGCCGCGGTCAGAGGTCCTCCATGCACATCCCCGACGGCTATCTGAGCCCCATCGTCTCCGTCGGCCTCGGCGCGGTCACCGTGCCGGGCTGGGCGGCCGCGACGAACCGGGTCCAGAAGGTGCTCTCGGACCGCACGATCCCGCTGCTCGCCGTGTTCAGCGCGATGAGCTTCACGATCATGATGTTCAACATCCCGGTGCCTGGCGGGACCACCGCCCACGGCGTCGGCGGGACGCTCATCGCGATCGTGCTCGGGCCGTGGGCGGCGGCCATCGCGGTCAGCGTGGCGCTGATCATCCAGGCGCTGTTCTTCGGCGACGGCGGCGTCCTCGCGATCTTCGCCAACTGCCTCAACATGGCGTTCATCCTGCCGTTCCTGGGGTATGGGGTGTACCGGCTGATCGCCGGCCGGTCCCCGATGCTCTCAGAGCGGCGCGTCTGGGCCGCCGGCATCGGCGCCTACGTGGGCATCACCGCGTCCGCGCTCGCGGTCGGGATCCAGCTGGGCATCGAGCCCATCCTGTTCACGCAGAACGGTCACGCGCTCTACAGCCCGTACGGCCTCGACGCCGCGATCCCCGCTATGCTCCTGGCCCACATGCTCGGCGCGTCGATCGTCGAGGCGCTGATCACCGCCCTGGGCGTGGCCTGGATCCAGAACCGCCATCCGGAGTACCTCACCCGCGGCGTGGCCGACGACCCCGGGGTGCTGGCGGTCGGCGCGGCCGGCGCGACGGACGCCCCTGCGGTCGTCGGCGCGACCGGCCTCGCGGGCGCCGAGCCCGCCGCGCCGGCCCGGCCGCTGCGGCAGACCGCAACGATCCTGGTCGCGCTCGGCGTCGCGCTGATCGCGCTGGCGGGCCTGGTCACCGGCGGCGGCGATCCGGCGCACGCGTTCGGCGCCGACTGGGCCGCCGTGGACTGGGCCAGCGTCGCAACGATGCTGCTCGCCACGGGCGCCATCGCCGCGGTCCTGCTGCCCCTCGCCTGGCTCCTCCTGCCGAGACGGATCCGCGGCATCGGCGCCGCGTTCACGGCTGCGGCGATCCTGGCGCCGCTCGGCCTGATCGCCCCGGGCTTCGCCTACGGCGAGGGCACCGCGGGGGACGTGCAGCAGGCGTTCGGCTACGTCCCGTCGGGGCTCCGGCAGCTGGGCGGCGTGTTCAGCGCCCCGCTCTCGGGCTACGAGGTCCCGCTGCCCTTCCTGAGCGGCGCCAACGCCGCGCTGTGGCAGAAGGCCGTGGGCTACGAGCTGGCGGGGATCGTCGGGATCCTGCTGCTCGGCGCCACCATGTACGCGGTCGGCCGGCTGCTCGCCCGCGGCAACCACGAGGCCGACGACCGCGACGACGGCACGGGCTGGCTCGAGCACACGGTGGCCGGGATCACCCAGTCGGTCGAGCGGTCCATCTTCACCGAGGAGCACGCCCGCGCCGCCGGCTGGCTCCAGCATGTGGATCCGCGCGCCAAGCTGGGGATGTTCCTGGCCGCGGTGCTCGCGGCCAGCCTGTCAAGCTCGGTGCTGGTGCTCGCCGCCCTGTATGCGGCGGTGCTCGCCGCGGCGCGCGCCAGCCGCATTCCGTTCGACTTCTTCGTCAAGCGCGTCTGGCTGGGCATCCCGTTCTTCGCCGGCGTCATCGTCCTGCCGGCAGTCTTCCTGGTCCCCGGGCCGCCGCTCCTCACGCTGGCCCTCGGCCCGGTCACGCTCGCGCCCACGGTACCCGGGGTGGCCGGCGGGGTCCTGTTCGTCAGCCGGGTGGGCGTCAGCGTGTCGCTCGCCGTCCTGCTGGTGATGACGACGCCGTGGGCGGACCTGCTCAAGAGCCTGCAGGCGCTGCGCGTGCCCCAGCTGTTCATCCTGGTACTGGCGATGGCCTACCGCTACATCTTCCTGTTCCTGCACCTCGCCAACGGCATGTTCGAGGCGCGCAAGAGCCGGATCGTGGCGCGGACGAGCGGCGGCGAGCAGCGCCGCTGGATCACGGCCTCGATGGGGGGCCTGCTGAACCGGAGCGTGAAGATGAGCAACGACGTCTATGCGGCCATGGTCGCGCGCGGCTTCACGGGATCGATCCGGACGCTCGCCGACTACCGCATGACGCGCGCGGACTGGACGGCCCTGGCCGGCACGGTGGCGATCGCCGCCGCGGCCGTGGTCGCCCAGCGGGGGCTCCCGTGATCGGGCGGCGCGGCCCCGGGCCGGCAGCGGCCTTGGCCCCCGCGGCCCCGGCCGCCGAGCCGATCTTGGCGCCGGGCGAGCCGGCCTTCGACCTGACCGGCGTCCGATTCGTGTACGGCCGGCGCCAGGTCGCGCTCGACGGCGTGGACCTGCGCATCGACCGCGGCGAGCGGGTGGCCCTGCTGGGCGCCAACGGCTCGGGCAAGTCCACGCTGCTCAAGCTGCTCGACGGGATCGCTGCGCCGACTGGCGGGACGATGCGCGCGATGGGCCGCGACGTGGCTGCGGTGGCCGACGGCCGCGACGCGTTCCGGTTCCACCGCGAGGTGGGGCTCGTGTTCCAGGACCCCGACATCCAGCTGTTCAGCGCCACCGTGCGCGATGACGTGGCGTTCGGCCCGCTGCAGCTGGGCTGGTCGATCGAGGAGGTCAAGTCCGCCATCGACGGCGCGCTTGCCCAGATGGAGATCACGCACCTCGCGGATCGCGCGCCGTTCGAGCTGTCGGGCGGCGAGAAGAAGCGGGCGGCCATCGCGTCGGTCCTGTCGCTCGGGCCCGAGGTCCTGCTGCTCGACGAGCCCACGGCCGCGCTCGACCCGCGCACCAAGTGGGTGCTGGTCAACCTCATCCGCCGGCTGGGCGAGGACGGCACGACGCTCGTCACCGCCACCCACGAGCTCGACATCGTGCCCATCATCGCGAGTCGGGTGGTGGTGCTGGGCGAGGACCGCCGCGTGCTGGCCGACGGGCCTACGGCCGACATCCTCGACGACCGCGGCCTGCTCATCCGGGCCAACCTGATCCACGAGCACCTCCACGAGCATGGCGGCGTCCGCCACGCGCACGTCCACGACGCCGAGCACCACGGTCTCGACGAGCCGATCTCGCACGAGCACGATGGCCGGGCCTCCGGCGCCTTGGCGGGGCCGGACGGCGACGATCCCGAGGCCTACGAGTGAACGACGCGGGCGACGCCTCGAGCGCCCAGGACTGGGCCGACGCGCGGGACGCCCTCCGCGAGCGCGGGCTGCGCTGGACCCCGCAGCGCCGGCTGATCCTCGAGGCGCTCGCCGAGGCGACCGGGCGCCACATCACCGGGGCCGGGCTGGTGGAGCGCTGCCGTGCCCGCGACACGGCGACGATCCCGTCCACGGTGTACCGCACGCTCGACGTGCTCGAGGAGCTGGGGTACGTGCGCCACAGCCACGGCGCGGACGGCCGCGAGGAGTACCACGTGCTCCCCGCCGCCGAGCACGCGCACCTGCGCTGCCTGGGCTGCGGCGTCGAGTTCGAGATCGGGCGCGAGGAGGCGCAGGAGCTCGTCGGCCGCCTGGGCGCGAGCCGGGGCTTCACGGTGGACCTCAGCCACGTGATGATCGGAGGGCGCTGCCGAGGCTGCGAGCCGTCGGAGGCGTAGGCCGGGCGCCACTGCCGCGGCTGGGGGTCCGGGGGCGGGGCGGCGCCCCACAGGATCGCGCCCCCAATCGTTTCTCGTCCCGGGGCTGGGGTGGTACCCAAGTTGACATCGGGCATGACGCAGAAAGCCCACCCCGTCCGGGGGGTGGACGCTGGCGCCTGCCGTCCCCTACCGTGCCCGTGGCCGCCGGGGGCCGGGCAGAGGGACATCTGGACGTCATGCGAGTCCGCGCTCTCGACATCAGGTCTGCCAGCATCGGCGGGCTGCCGGTCCCGGTGCGGGCGTGCACGCTCGCCGTCAGGACCGGAGACGACGGCCGCCGCGCCTGGGACGCGGTCGGCTGGACGCCAGGACCCGACCCTGGCCTGCACGCGCGCGTGGACGGGGCCGGACCGCTGCCCGTCGCGCTCGAGACCGACGAGGGCTCGCTCGCCGGCTCCGCACTCGTCTCCATCGCGGCCGCCGGCGGGACCCCCGCCGCCGGCGGCCGCCTCTCCCTGACCGGCGTGGGCGGCCTCGAGCCGTGGCCGGGCTGCTGACGGCCAGGCGACGCGGGCGCCGGGACGGCGGACGGGAGCGGCGGGGCGAGGTCCGCGCGCTGCTCGCGCTGGCCGTCATCGAGCTGCTCGCACTCCTCGCCGCAATGCCGCTCGTCGTGCCGACGGCGAGCTAGCAGCGCGAGGGTGCCCCATCCCGTGCCCGGGGGCGTGGAACTGCTCGAGCTGTCGCGGACGTTCGAGACCGCCCGGCGCATCGCGCGCTGGCACCACGAGAACGTCGTCGGCTCCGGCTACCCGGACGGCCTCCGCGGGTCTTCCATCCCGCTCGAGGCCCGCATCGTCCGCGTCGTGGACGCCTGGGACGCCATGGTCAACGACCGTCCATGCCGCGCCGCCCTCGAGCACGCGCAGGCGATGCAGGTGCTCCTCGACGGTGCCGGCCGCGAGTTCGACCCGGAACTCGTGGAGCTGTTCCTGGGGATGGCGGAGGGCGGGCGGCTGCCGCCGCTCGGCTGAGTAAGGCCCGCCGACCGCCGGCGCCCTGGCGCCGCCTCCGGGCTACCATCGCGTCCGCGTCCCGTGGTGCGCGGCACCCGGGTACCCCCTGCTCGGGCGCCGCGCACCACCGTCGTCGGGCTGCGGTCAGCGCCCGTGGTGCGCCCACCGGTCGGGGACGGCGAACTCGTCGAGCCTCCGGGCCGTCGCGATCCGGCACACGAGCACGCTGCGCAGCGACGCGCACGCCGTGGCGAGCTCGGGGTCGGCGAGGCGGTACTCGGCGCCGTCAGACGCGCCCGACAGCTCCACGACGCCGGCTGCGGCGAGCGCGTCGAGGTGCGACCCAACTCCTGCTGACCCCGGCGCGGCCTGCATCGGCCGGGCACGGCGCGCATCATCGGGCCGGCGGCCGGGGCGGTGATGGGCCGGGCGTCACGGCCTCGAGTGCCGGATGGGACTGGGCCGGCGCGCCCGGGGTCCAGACCGCCTCCGCCGCCCTGGATTCGCGTCCGGGGGCGAGGAGGCCGGCGCCGCTCCTCCTGCGGTCAGGGCTCCTCGGCAGCGAGGCCCTGTCCCGGGTCCCTCGCGCTCGCCCGTCCGGGCGTGACGGCCGGACGGTCAGCGCAACAACGCGACAGCTGGGCGAGGAGCTCGTCCGCCCCGTACGGCTTGCCGAGGAACGCGTCGGCCCCCCGCTGCATCGCGGCGTCCCGCTCGTGCTCGAGGACGCTCGCGCTCTGCACGATGACGTACGGCCGCCGGTCGTCGGGAAGTCCGCGGAGCTCGGCGGCGAGCTCAAGGCCGCTCCCGTCCGGAAGGCGGACGTCGAGGAGCACGATGTCGAACGGCCGACGGAGGAGGTCCCTGGCCTCCGCGAGGGAGCCCGCCGCGGCGACCTCGTAGCGTCCGCGCCCCGCCTGCTCGGCCCGGAGCAGAATCGCCCCGATGAGGGCGCGATTGGCTTGCTCGTCCTCGACGAGGAGGACGCGGGTGGGCGCCCCGGCGCCGCTAACCATCTGGGCCGCCCGCCGCGGGGATCCGAGAGAGCCAGTCGTGCAGGCCCCGCCGAGCGTCAGGCCCCTTGCTCACCACCCCGAGCACCTGGCCGTTGAGGCGCTCCTTGTCCGCGGCGGTGAGTTCGTGGCCCGTCAGGATGACCACCGGCACGGACCGGGTGGCGGGGTCCGCCTTGAGCGCCGTCACCACGCCGAAGCCGTCCAGCCCGGGCATGACGAGGTCGCAGATGACCAGGTCCGGCGGGTCCTGCACAGCGACTCCGAGCGCGTCGAAGCCGTCCGTGGCTCGGACCACGTCGAACCCCGCGGGGCGAAGCACCCCCTCGAGGAAGTCGAGAGTGGCGGGCTCGTCGTCAACGGCGAGGACCCGCCGGTCTCGCCGCCCGGCAGGCGGCGGCCCGGCGAACCGCGCCAGCGTCGCAAGGAGCGCGCCCCGGTCGATCGGCTTCACCAGGTAGTCGACCGCCCCGAGCGCGAGCCCGACGTCGCGCTCGTCGACCACCGTGACGATGACCACCGGAACGCTGCGGGCGATTGGGTCGGATTTGAGCCGCCGGAGCACCTCCCATCCGTCGATATCGGGGAGCAGCACGTCGAGCAGGATCGCCGTCGGAGGCTGCGCCGCGGCGGCGGCCAGCCCGGTCTCGCCGTCTGGGGCTACGCGGACCTCGTAGCCCTCGGGCTCGAGGTAGGCGCGCAACAGGCGCACCGCGCTCGGATCGTCCTCGACCACGAGCACCGACTGCCTCGCCGGACCCTGCGCCGGCCCGGGCAGGGCTGCAGGCGCTGCGTCCTCCGCCGGCGACTCGGGCGCGAGCGGGAGCACCGCGGTGAAGCGGCTGCCGCGGCCGAGCTCCGAGGCGAGCTCGATGCGCCCACGCTGCGCCTCGAGGAGCCGGCGCGTGAGCGTGAGGCCGAGCCCGCTGCCCTCGGAGCGCTGGGGCGCGTCGCCGACCTGGCGGAACTCCTCGAAGACGTGCTCCTGGTCCTCAGCGGAGATCCCGACGCCGGTGTCGACGACCGCGAGCCGGAACTCGCCTCCGTCGGGCCCGCCCTCAACCCGGATCGCGCCGCCCTCGGGGGTGAACTTGATCGCGTTCGAGAGGAGGTTGTACAGGACCTGGCGCAGTCGGCCCCGGTCCGCCAGGACCCGCGCGCCGCGCGAGAGCGCCACCTCGAGCGTCTGGCCCTTGCGGTCTGCCAGCGGGCGGAGTCCGGCGACGGCCTCGGCCGCGAGCGTGTGCGGATCGATCGCCTCGACTGCGAGGTCGAGCCTCCCCGCCTCGACCCTCGCGAGGTCGAGGACGTCATTGACGAGCTCCACAAGCTGCCGGCCGCCCCGATGGATGTGCTCGATCCACTCGAGGGAGGCGGCGATCCGCCCGGCCGGGTCCGGGTCCTCGCGGAGGAGCAGGTCGGAGAAGCCCAGGATGGCGTTCAGCGGGGTGCGCAGCTCGTGGCTCATGGTCGCGAGGAAGTCGCTCTTCGCCTGGCTCGCCGACCGCAGGGCGTCCACCGTCGAGCCGAGCCGGGCGGCCAGCTGCTCCTGCTCGGCGAGCGTCTCACCGAGGGCCACGAGGCGCGACGCCTGCGACCCGAGCACGCCGAGCAGCTCGAGGTCGTCGCGCTCGAAGAGGCTCCGCCCGCGGCTGAGCAGCAGGAGCGCGGGCAGCGCGCCGTGGCCGCCGATCGGCACCGCTCGGGCGAAGCGGAGGTGCGCGGCGCGGGCCTCGTCCACCAGCGGGTCGGCGGCGGGCTCGGCGAGCTCGACCTCGCGGCCGGATCCGTCCAGGGAGGCCCAGCCGACGAGGCGTCCGCCGACGAGGGCGTCCGGGAGCCCGTTCACTGCGGCGATCCACGGCTCGCCGCCGAGACCCGGGCTGACGAGGGTCGTCGCGTCGGACCCGGTCGCGCCGCGGGCGAGCGCGAGGAGGCGGGCCCAGACCTCCCTCGGGCCGGCGTCCGCGGCGTCGAGCAGCTCGCGGAGGCCGCGGTAGGCCGTCTGGGCCTGCCAGATGCGCCGGAGGGGTCCGGGCGGGATGAAGGCCGCCGCGTAGCCGAGCGCTGAGACGAGCGCCGCCGCCCGCGCCGACTCGCCCGCGAGGATCCGACCGGATCCGGCCGGCGCGCCTGCGGCCGCCCCGGCACCGAAGAGCGCGAGGGCGAAGAGCACGGTGGCGCAGGACGCCAGCCACAGCCGCGCCCCGGCCGTCCCAGAGCGTCGGCGGGCGGCAGCGGCGAAGAGGCCGGCGGCGGCAAGCTCGACCGCCACGAACGCCGTCACCGCGGCGACCGCCGCCGCAGGCGGCGCCGACGGGCCGAGCGCGACGAGCAGCGCGCTCGAGCCGATCCAGGCGGCGGCGGCCGTGGCGGTGGCCGGCCGGGGGACGGCCTCGACCTGCGCGCCCAGGCGGAGGGTGAAGAACGGCTGGCCAAGCAGGAGCACGAGCGCCACCGCGCTGAGCTCGGGCGGAGCCGCCCCGGTGAGCGCCCGCACGACGCTGAGCAGGAAGATCGCCGCCATTGCCGCGAAGACGAGCACGACGGCGCGGCGCACAGGGTCTGGCCGCCGCACGCAGGCAGCGACCGCCGCGACGAACACCGCGGTGAAGAGGAGCTCGACGGCGAGGGTTAGCGCGTCCACCGGTGGTCCTCCCAGGCGTCAGCCCGGCGCCGCGGGCGGCGAGACGTGCTCCGGAGCCCTGCCGAGCCGGCGGGCGAGGATGGCGGCCGTGAGCCCGGTGAGCTCGCTCGACTCGACGGCGGGCTGCCGCGCCATGGTCTCAACGAACAGCGCCGAGAGGTCGGGGTCGAACTGGCGCCCGGCGCAGCGCATGACCTCGTCCGCCACCGCCTCGACGCTCAGGGCCGCCCGGTACGGGCGATCGTGGCTCATCGCGTCAAACGCGTCGACGAGGCCAACGATCCGCGCGCCGAGCGGCGACGCCCCAGCCCGGAGCCCGTCCGGGTAGCCCCGCCCGTCCCAGCGCTCGTGGTGGTGGCGCACGATCGGGCCGAGGACCGCGAACGACGCGAGCGGGGCGCAGATGCGCTCGCCGATCTCCGGGTGCCGGCGGACGAGCGCCCACTCGTCGTCGCTGAGCGGGCCTGGCTTCGCGAGCACGTGGTCGGGCACCCCGATCTTGCCGACGTCGTGGAGGAGCCCGCCGTAGGCGACGGCGTCGAGCGCGGGGGGCGCGAGCCCCACCGCCGCCCCGAGCCGGACCGCCAGCACGGCGAGGCGTTGACAGTGTTGCTCGGTGGGGACGTCCTTCGCCTCGATGGCGTTCGCGAGCGCGGTGACCGCGCCGTGCGCCGCCTCCATGCCCAAGAGCGCGCTCCTGAGGCGCAACGCGCTCCGGATCCGCGCGAGGAGCTCCTCGCGGACGAAGGGCTTGGTGATGAAGTCGTCGGCGCCCGCGTCGAGGCCCGTGACCATCTCGGACGTCCCGGTCCGGCCGGTCAGCAGGAGGACCGGCAGCGTCGCCCAGCGGGAGTCCTGGCGGATCAGGCGGGTGACCTCGAACCCGTCGAGGTGCGGCAGCCCGACGTCGAGGAGGACGAGGTCGGGCGCGTGGGCGAGCACCGAGGGCAGCGCGTCGCGGCCGTCTGCAGCCGCGACGACGCGGTAGCCCTCGAGCTCGAGCGTGCGCCGCAGGAGCAGCCGGTTGGCCGCGTCATCCTCGATGACGAGGATCGAGGCGGCCGCGGACGCGCCGGGCAGGGCCCGGAGCTCAAGGTTCCGCATGGTCGGGATGCGTCCGCCTTGCGGGGAGGGGTGCCAGACACAGCCTAGTCCGACCGTGGGCGCGCGGCAAGGGGCCGCACGGCTGCCCGACTGCGACGGGCCGGCCGGCCGAACGTCCCGTCCGGGGACGCCCCGCGCAGTTGCCGCGATGCCTACCCTGCAAGGGGAGGCTGCCAATCGACTGGGTGGGAGCGCATGGGCTGGCGGGAGCGCATGGGAGTCGAACCCACCGCGCGACGCCGAGCGCCGCGCCACTGGTTTTGAAGACCAGGAGGCCCACCGGGACCCATCCGCTCCCCCAGCGCCAAGGATACGGGCGGAGGCGCCGTCCGGCAGCGCTGCCGGACGGCCTATCATCGCGGCATGACCGTGCGTCCCGACCCGCCGCCGATCCGCCTGACCGACTTCACCGCGTGCGGCGGCTGTGCCGCGAAGCTGGGCGCGGACCTGCTGGCCGACGCCCTCGCCGGCTTGGGCGCCAAAGCGCCTGCCGCGCCTGCCGGTGAGGGGCTCATCGCGGGGCTCGAGCCGCCCGACGACGCCGCCGCGTACCGCGTGAGCGATGACCTCGCGATCCTCGGCACGCTCGACTTCTTCCCGCCGGTCGTGGACGACCCGGTCGCCTTCGGCGAGATCGCCGCCGCGAACGCCCTGTCCGACATCTTCGCGATGGGCGGCCGGGTGCTGTTCGCGCTGTCCGTCGCCGCCTTCCCCGAGCAGCTCCCGCGCGAGGTGCTGGCGGCCATCTTCGAGGCGGCGGCCGACAAGGTCCGCGAGGCCGGCGGCGTGCTCGCCGGCGGCCACACGATCAAGGACGCGGAGCCCAAGTACGGGCTCGCCGTGATCGGCGCTGCCCATCCCGACCGCCTGTTCCGCAAGGGGGGCGCGCGGCCCGGCGACACGCTGCTGCTGACCAAGCGGCTCGGCACGGGGCTCCTCGTGAGCGGGCGGACGGCACCGGGCGCTCGCCAGGCGGACCTCGACGCGGCCACCGCCCAGATGCGGCGGCTCAACCGGGCCGCCTCGGAGGTGCTCACCCGGCACGCGATCCGCGGTGCCACCGACGTGACGGGATTCGGGCTGCTCGGCCACGGCCTCGAGTTGGCGCGGGCCTCGGCGGTCAGGCTGGCGTTCGACGCGGCGTCGCTGCCCGCGCTGGGCGGGGCGCTCGAGGTGGCGAGGGCCGGGGTCGAGACGGGCGGGGCGGGCCACAACCGGCGGTTCACGGCAAACTCGCTGGCAGTCGGCCCGGCAGTCGCCCCCGAGCTCGTGGCGCTGGCGCACGATCCCCAGACCTCAGGCGGCCTCCTGGCGGCCGTGCCCGCGGCGTCGGCGGCGGCCGTCGAGTCCGAGCTGGCGGACGCCGGCGTGGAGGCGTGGCGCGTCGGTGCGGTCGAGGCGCTCGAGCCTGGCGAGGCACCCGGGATCGCCCTCCGCTAGGCGCGGTTCGCCAGAACCGCACCGCCTGATCGGGCAATCCGTTCGGCACCTTGCGGGTGGCGCCCAGCGGGGCACGCTGTGGTGGCGGCGGACGGCCGGGGGGGCCGAGGCGGGCACGGCCGCTGCGGAGGCCGGAGGACACCGTGGTCGAGACGTCATCCACCCGGCGGGCGTTGCTTACGCTCTCGCTCATCGCGCTGCTTGCAGCCTGCGGCGACGCCACCGCCACACCACGCGCAAGCGTCAGCAGCGCCCCGGCATCGGCCGGGCCCGCCAGCAGCGTCGCGGCCACAGCACAGCCAACCCTCGCGCCCGTCCCGTCGTACGCAGCGGCGACGCCGGTGGCCGAGCAGGGCGGATCCGACACGTCGGAACTCATCCCGCCGACCTTCGAGACCGGCGACGTGCCCGCCTACGAGGCGCCCGCCCCGGCCGTGACCAGCAACGCCAAGACCGGCGCCGCCGCCCAGCTCGCAACGGGTTCCGCGGGACCGGATGGCGGGACCATCACCGTGAGCAAGCCCGGCGATCCGCTGGACGGTCTCACTATCACCGTCCCGGCCGGCACCTACGCCACTACCGTCTCGTTCACGATCTCCGAGAAGTCGCTCGACACCACGACGATCGCCAGTGGCTATACGGCCGCCTCCGCGGTGGTCACCATCGACAACGGCGGCGCGGTCGCCACCGGGGACCCCGTCCTCGTGACGATCCCGGCGTCCGTCCCCGACGGCGCCGACGTTGCCGGCCTCTACCTCCACCCCGACGCGTCGCTGGACCTGCTCCCGGTCGTCGCCAAGGACGCCAAGGGCGCCACGGTTGCCGCGTCCCACTTCTCCGACATCGTGCTGGCCGTCGTGGACTGGACCAAGATCCCGGCCACCGTCGACTCCGGCTTTCGGCCCGGCGCCGACGATTGGGAGTTCCCCAACTACGGCTCGTTCATCGCGCCCGGCGGCCACTGCCTGGGCCAGAGCCTCACCGCGATCTGGTACTACGACACCAAGCGCCTCTCGGGCGCCTCGCCGCTCAACGGCCTCTACGACAACAACGGCGCCGGCCTCAAGACGCCAGCGCTCTGGCAGGACGACTCGGACGGCTACCGCCTCGCCTCGACGATCCAGCGGGAGTCACCGGCCATCCCCACCGCCGCAACGTGGTTCCGCTCCTTCAAGGCCTCGCCCAACGTCTACGCCTACGCGATGCTGCGCGCGGCCATCGGCCTGACTGGGCACCCGCAACTGGTGTCCATCGCCGATGCCCAGGGCGGCAGCAAGCACGCGATCATCGCCTACCGCGTCACCCCGCAGCGCATCTACGTCGCCGATCCGAACTACCCCGGCAAGCTCCGCTCGATCAAGTGGGACGAGACCACCGGCGCGCTCGGGCCCTACTACTCGGGTGACAGCGCAGGCTCGATCGCCGCGGGTGGCGGCGTCGCCTACACGCAGTTCGCGTTCCTGCCGTACACCGCCGCGGTCTCCGATGCCACGGTCGGCGCGCGCTGGGCCGAGTTCGAGACGGGCAAGATCGGCGACGACGTGTTCCCGAGCCTGCCGCTCGAGTACTTCACGGGTGCCAAGGACGCCACGGGCCAGGAGATCTGGGCGCCGCTCGATCCGACCGTCACGACGTCCGAGCAGATGCTTCGCGTCCGGGTCACGGGCTCCCCGGCAGGCACGCTCCTGCGCGCCTACCTGGGGGCCAGGCAGGTTGACAAACAGCTCCTCGAGCTCAAGATCAAGCTCCAGAGCGGCGCCAACGACGTGGGCGTCAGCGAGTTCGGCGGGGTGGGCGGGTCGTACAAGTACGTGGATTTCCTGCGCTCCACCGTGACCTACGAGCCCATCGACATCAACGGCACCTGGAAGGGCACGCTGACGTTCGACAAGATCAGCGTGGACGAGGCGGCCCGCAAGAAAGCCAAGGAGCAGGGCTGCGACTTCGCGATCTTGGAGGCGCTCAAGGACAAGCCGCTCCCGGCAACCCTCGAGTTCGACGTGGACCGGACGACCGGCAAGGGAACCGGCACGCTCACCATCGACGCGAGCGCAGCCATGCCGGAATCGTCGGACGCATCGCAGCCCCAGCCGGTGCCCCTCAAGGTGACCTACCAGGACGGCAAGATCGCCTTCGACCTGTCCGAGGCGTGCGGCGGCTCCGGCAGCGCCTGCTCGATGACGGGCACGGTGTCCGGCGGCCCGACGACCGACCCGGCCGACGACACGATCGACGGCACCGTCACGGTGACCGGCGAGGGCTACTCGGCGGGCGCCACCTTCACGGTGACCAGGGAACCCTGATGCTCCCGGTGCTCGCCCAGTTCAGCGTCGCTGGCGCGGAGATCGCCGTCCCCGCCTACTCGACGTGTCTGCTCATCGCGGCGATCACCGCGTGCTGGCTCTTCGTCCGCGCGGCCGTTGACGCCGGGGCCCCGAGACGGCGCACGATCCTGCTCGCGATCGGCGCCGCGGCCGGCGGTCTCGTGGGGGCACGGCTCCTCGACGCGTCGCTCAACCCGGCCCTGTACGCCCATGACCCGGACCTGCTGACCACGACCAACGCCCGCGGGTTCGCCCTCTACGGCGGACTGGTCGCAGCCGGGACCGTGGCGCTGGGCGCGGCGCCGCTGCTTCGCGTCCAGCGCGGGCGCCTGGCCGACGCCGCGGTGCCAGCGGTGGCGGCGGGCATCGCGATCGCCAGGGTCGGCTGCTTCCTGAATGGCTGCTGCGGAGGCGTCGCCACGAGCGTGCCGTGGGCCGTCCGGTTCCCCATCGGCAGCAGCTCCTGGAGCAGTCAGCTGCTCGGCGGCTCCACGAGCGCCATCTTCGGACATGTGGACGCCGTGCACCCCACCCAGCTCTACGAGCTCGTCGCGGTCCTCGCGTGCGCGGGCGTGAGCCGGGTCGCCGCCGCCCGGCTCGGTCTCGCGCCGGGCGGGCGGGCGCTGCTGTTCGCCGCGACCTTCCTTGCGTTCCGGGTCGTCAACCAGACGCTGCGCGCGCCCACGCCAGGGGGCGCCCTCGGCTCGTCCGGGATCATGCTGACGTACGCGGTCGTCGCCGTCGCTGCCGGCCTGCTGCTGGCGAGGCTCGTGCGTCGCTCGAGTCCTGGCCGCTCGGTCGCGAGCGCCTGACGCCTACCGGCTTCGGCCCCGCGCCCCGGCGATCGTGCAGGCCGCGGCGACGGCCGCCCAGAAGAACTGCTGCATGAGCACGGTCATGATCGTCGGGCCGCCGTTGCCCACCGTGGCCGACGCGCCGTGGCGCAGCAGGAAGTCGATGGAGTCGGCGTTGCCGAACCAGAACGCGACGATCGCCCCGGCGATGATCCCGCCGTACACGATGGTGTTCATCGTGGTGCCCATCTTGTAGCCGGTGACCCGGGTGATCGCCTCCACGATCACCCCGCCCGCGAAGAACGCCACGAACAGCGCGAAGAAGCCGAAGCGCCCGGAGATGAACGCGGCCACGAGCCCGCCACCGAATGACGCCGCCAGGCCCCCGATCAGCTGGAGCGGCGTGAACGAGGACATCGGGTCGCGGACAGGCTTGCCGCAGTCGCGGCAGCGGAGGCCGACCGGCCCCTGCATCGCGCACTGCGGGCAGATGGGCCGGTCGCAGCGGCCGCAGCGGACCCACGTCTCGCGGTCGGGGTGGCGGTAGCAGAACAGGGGCCCGTCGTCGGCGGGCGCGTCGCCCTCGGCATGCATCAGCCGAAGCGTACCCGCCGCGCGGCGAGGGTGCCGGGGACGCGGCCGGGCTGCCCGTCGACGGGCAGCCCGGTCACGCGCCGCGGAAGGTCCCGTCCATCCAGTCGGGATCGTCTGCCAGCAGTTCGCGGAGGCGCCGGTACCGCGCGTCCTGGGCCGGACTGTCGGCGTTCGCCTGGTAGCTGGCCTCGTCCTCGAACAGCGCCACCAGGAACACCGTGGGCTTGGGGTACGGGTTCTGGTCAGGCTCGAACACGTAGCTCGCCACGAAGCCGGGCATTGGGGCCGCCCGCATGTCGTCGCCCCATGACCCAGAACTCGTCGAGGCGGTCCTGCTCGGAGTGGATGCGCGCGATCGTGCCGGGCATGGGACGCCACGGTGAGGCCAGGGCGTGGCACCCAGCCGAATCGTCTGCGGCCGGGATTCACCAAGGTTCGGTGGGCCGGTGCGTTCGCTACCTCTGCCTCTGTCGGTGGATCGCGCGCGGGACGAACGTAGGGCGGCACGCAGGAGGCGACGACGCGCGACCCGATCCGTTGTGCCCGCCGGGGCCGCGCCGAGCCACTGGCGGAACCGGCCTGCGTGGACCGCGGGAGGCGGCCATGAACGCCATCACCAACCGGGCGCACCATCAGATCCGCGTCGAGACCCCGATCGAGCACGCCTTCGAGTTCGCCCTCCAAGCCGATCGGCTGCGCGAGTGGAACCCGTACTTCGAGTACTTCCGCGTCGCGGAGCCGCTCCACCGCGCCGGCACGACGTTCGACGCGATCATCGACCTCCTGGGCCAGAGCACGAGCTGCCGCGCCACGGTGCTCGACGTGACCCCTCCGGAGCTGCTCCACCTGCGCTTCGCGGCCGAGCGCGGCACGTCCGACTGGTGGTACCGCTTCGAACGGGCCGGTGGCGGCACGCTGTTCACGATCGACGTCGAGTACGAGAGGGAGGGCCTGTTCGCGGGCGTCGTGGACCGCTTCGTCTACCACAGCGGCATCGATCGCGCCGTCAGGCACATGGTCGAGAACTTCGCGGCAATGGCCCCGGTGAAGGCTCCGGTGCCTGCCTGAGCCACTCGATCCGCTTCCACGGATGCCCCGATCGATCGGGGCGCTCCCGCGGCGGGCCTTCGGCTGGCGCCCCCCACCGGCCGTCGGCCCGTCGCGAGCTACGCGTCGCCGAGTGCCCGATCCGCCTCGGCGAGGATGCATGCGACCTCCTCCAGCACCCCGTCAGGGACAGGGTCCACCACCGGCCCGGCGAGGATGGCCGCGACGCGCTCGCGTGCCCGTGAGTACAGGGACGGCCTGCCGGCCGATGCCCAGGCGTCGATCGTGCTGCGCCCGATGAGGGCGGGCTCGTAGAACTCGCCGCTTCGGGCGGCTCGCCGGCTCGCCGGCTGCGCCAGGAAGTGGCCGCCGGGGCCGACCTCGGCCACATCCTCGAGCAGCTCGGCGCCCTCGCGCGCGTCCACGCCGCCGACCAGGCGCTCGGCAAGGTGGGCGAGCTCGTTGTCCACGAGGATCTGCTCGAGGAGCAGCGTCTGGTCGCCGTCGATCTCGCCGAAACCGACGATCACGTCCGCCCCCGACGCCACGCAGGGAACCGTGGTCAGCAGCTTCTCGACGCAGGCGTCAGGGCCCGCCTCGTGGGCGTCCGACACGCACCCCGAGGCCGCGGTGGGGAGGCCGTACCACCGGCCCATGGTGGTCAGCGCGGCGGACTGGATGCCCATCTCGGGCGTCCCGGCGAGGAACCCGCCGGAGCGGAAGTCCATCGACCCCACAGCCGACCCGTAGATCAGCGGACGGCCCGGGTGCGCCAGCTCGAAGACGACGATCGACGAGAGCGATTCGGCGTTGGCCAGGGCGATGTTGCCGAGCAGGGAGGCGGGGCCGGTCGTCCCCGGCACGGGCATCGGCAGGACCATCACCGGCATGTCGAGGCCGCCCAGGTCGAGGTAGGCGTCGAGCATTGGACCGTCGTGGACCAGCGGCGCGACCGGGCAGTAGACGAGGGACGCCTCGTGGCGCTCGCGCACGGCCGCCTCGGACCCCGCGAAGGCGGTAATGATCGCCCGCAGGAAGGGCGCCTGGTCACGTCGGTGGAGCTCGTGCTCGCCATGGCCGGAGAAGGCCGCCAGCATGGCCGCGAACTCGTGCAGCGGTCGCGAGCCCGCCGGCATGTCCGACGCGGCCACGGGCGGCCAGGCCATCACCGCGAGGTCGCAGGCGTGCAGGACGCGCATCGCATCGGTGATGTCCGCCTTGGTCCCGTAGCGCCGCTCGCCGGTGGCGAAGTCCTGCATGAACGCGGCCGTGCCGTCGATCGAGTAGGCAGATCGCACTGACGGCAGCGCGAAGTCGAGCTCGGGGTTGCGCGCCCCGAGCGTCCACCGGCGCGGCGCCTGCGCCACCGCCTGCTCGACCAGGCCGCGCGGAAGCTTCGCGATCCCCGCCTCGCGGTCGACCTGCGCCCCGGCGTCCTCCAGCAGGGGCAGGCCGCGCTCGCCGTGGACGCGCACGCCGGTCTCCGCGAGGATCCGCAGCGACGCCTCGTGGACGCGGGCGACCTCATCGCCGGACAGGTACGGGCCGTACAGCCGCATGCGATCCCCCTGACTCAGCGCGCGGTGGCCGCCTCGGCCGCCGCCACGATCTCGTCGAGCGCCTCCGCCACGCCATCGGCGAACGGCATGGGCTGGTGGCCACCGATGGCCGCGAACGCCTTCTCGCGCGCCTCGTCGAGGATGTCGGGCCGGCCGGCCGCCTCGAAGCGGTCCCAGGTGCTGTGCCAGCCGAGCCGGGGCAGGAACCACTCCCCGCCGCGCACGGCGTCGCGGGTGGCCGTCCGAGACAGGAAGTCGCCGACCGGACCAACCTCGTCGAGGGCCTCGACCACGTCGGCCTCGCCGACACCGCCGCCCAGCCCGCGGGCGACCCGCCGGCAGGCGCGGTAGATCTCGACGTCGATGACCATGGCCTCGAGGCAGAGCGTGGAGGCGCCGCCCAGCGACCCTGGGCCGATGAGGATGTCCGGCCCGGAGATCACCGGCAGCAGCCAGTTGATGGTCCGCTCGTACGCCGACTGGATGCCCGCCGCGTAGTGGTCGGTGCCGCCGTTGGACGCCGTGACCGGCAGGCCGTAGAAGCGGCCCATCTCCGTGGTGGCGGCGCCGAGGAGCGCGTGCTCGGGGCCGCCGCCCGCCCAGCGGCCGGTGCGCGGCTCCATGGCCGCCAGCGCGGGGGCGTAGATGAACGGCGTTCCCGGCGCCATCGCCTGGACCAGGCACAGGGCGCCCAGGACCTCGGCGTTGCCGGAGACCACGGTGGAGGTCAGGCCGACGGGGGCGGAGGTGCCCATCATCGGCATCGGCATGACGGCGATCGGGATGTCCCAGCCCGCCGTGGCCAGGTACGCGTCGGTGTGCGGCTCCTCCATCGCCAGCGGCGAGACCGGGCAGAACAGGACGCTGAACGGGTGGAGTTCGCGGACGCGCTCGCGGGAGCCGTGGATCGTCGCCAGGATGCGCAGCAGCCACTCCGCCTCGCGCGGACCTGCGATCTCGTCCTGGACGTGCTTGCTGAACAGCGCCGCGGTGTCGCGCCAGCGGCGCGCCGAGCGCGCGGGGTCTGGGCCCTCCTCGCCAGCGGTGACCATCTGCCAGTACGCGCCCACCTCGTCCATCGTGTCGATGAGCTTGGTGGCGTTCGCCCAGTCGTCGCGGGTGGGCGCGCGGCGCTCGCCCGTGACCGGGTCGTAGAACATCGTGGTCTCGCCGTCGGGCATGAGCGTGCACTCGCCGGCGTTCATGCGCAGCTCGAAGCCCTCGCGCCGGCCGCCCAGCGAGAACTGCCGGGGCGCCGCAGCCAGCGACGCCTCCACGAGCGGGCGCGGGAAGCGGACGCGGCGGTCGGCGTGGGCGACCTCGGCGCCGGCACCCTCGAGGATGCGGCGGGCGCGCTCCGAGTCGATGCGCATCCCGGTGCGCGCCAGGACCGCCAGGCTCTTCTCGTGGATCTCGGCGATCTCGGCGTCCGAGAGGACGCGGAGGTACGTCGACATGGACAGCTCCTGCACGAGTCGCTCGCGGTCGCGCCCGACGCTAGCAGAGAGGGCGGGTTGCCGCGTGCAGGTCCCGTTGGGCGGGCCAGCACGGGTTCGCCTCGGCGTCGCGCCGCGGGCACCGCGAGCCGCGCCCGGCGCGGCGGCCCACGCGAAGCGGGCCGCCGGGGCGTGGGCCCCTCGTGCCTCGCCCCGGCGCGAGTCCGACGCGACTCGGAGGCCCTGCGGTCCCTTGCCGTGCCATGCATCTGACACGCTCGGTGCGTCATTCGTCATTCCCGCGCCCGGGGGCGACCCGGCTACACTTCGCCCGTCGGACCCCTCCACAGCCGAGGTACGCCAGTGCCCAGGGAGTACGTCCGCCTCACCACGCCGCTCGTGCGCGACGGCGACCGCAGCTCCCCGCTCCGCCCCGCGACCTGGGACGAGGCGCTGGACCGGGTCGCCGACGGGCTCCGAGCAGCTGGCGCGGCGCACGGCCCCAAGACCTACGGGATCTTCTCCTGCAGCCGCTCGACCAATGAGGTCAACTACGCGGCGCAGAAGTTCTCCCGCGTGGTCCTGGGATCCAACAACATCGACAGCTGCAACCGCACCTGACACGCTCCCTCTGTCGCCGGTCTGGCGACCGTGTTCGGAGCCGGTGGGTGCACCAGCTCGTATGAAGAAGTCGAAGACACGGACGTCATCCTCCTGTGGGGCAGCAACGCCCGGGAGACGCACCCGATCTTCTTCCACCACCTCCTCAAGGGCGTCCGCAACGGCGCGCGTCTGATCGCGGTCGACCCGCGCCGCACGTCGTCGGCCGAGTGGGCAGACCTGTGGCTCGGGCTGGACGTCGGGTCCGACGTGGCGATGGCCAACGCGATGGCCCGCGAGATCATCGCGGCGGGCCTCGCCAACGACGAGTTCATCAGCCGCGCCACCTCGGGCTTTGAGGAGTACCGCGAGCGCGTGGAGCCGTACACGCTCGGATACGCCGAGCGCGTGACCGGCGTCCCCGCCGAGGCCATCCGCGAGGCGGCCCACGCCTACGCCGCCGCCGACAGGGCGATGATCTGCTGGACGCTGGGCATCACCGAGCACCACAACGCGACCGACAACGTGCTGGCGCTCATCAACCTCGCTGTGCTGACGGGCCACGTCGGTAAGTGGGGCTCCGGCGTCAACCCGCTGCGCGGCCAGAACAACGTGCAGGGCGGCGGGGACAGCGGCGCGCTGCCCGACCGGCTGCCGGGCTTCCAGCACATCGAGAACGATGCGCTCCGGGCGCCGTTCGACAAGGCGTGGGGCGTGACCGTCCCGCCCAAGCGCGGCTGGAACCTGACGGGCATGTACAACGCCATGGAGCGGGGCGAGCTCACCGCGGTCTACTGCATCGGCGAGAACCCGGCGCAGTCCGAGGCGGACGCCCACCGTGTCAAGCGGCTCCTGAACGGCCTCGAGCTCCTGGTGGTTCAGGACATCTTCCTCACCGCCACCGCCGAGCTGGCGGACGTCGTCCTGCCGGCCACCGCCGCATGGGCCGAATCCGAGGGCACGGTCACCAACTCCGAGCGGCGCGTCCAGCGCGTGCGCAAGGCGATCGAGCCCCCGGGCGACGCCAAGGACGACCTGTGGATCATCCACGAGGTCGCCAAGCGCATGGGCCATGACTGGGGCGATGCCTCAGCCGAGAAGGTCTGGGACGAGTTCCGCGGTCTGGCGGGCGCGTTCCGGGGGATGACCTACGCGCGGCTCGAGTCCGAGGGCGGTCTGCAGTGGCCGTGCTACGACGAGACCCACCCGGGCGAGCGCTTCCTGCACTCGCGTCTCTGGGAGAACCCGGTTCCGGGCAAGCGCGCGCCGTTCTGCCCGGTCGATCACGACCCGCCGGTCGAGGAGCTCGACGACGAGTTCCCGATGCGCCTCACCACGGGCCGCCGGCTCGACTCGTACAACACCGGCGTCCAGTCCGGCCCGCTGCGGTTCCCGCGGCGCAGGGGTGAGACCCTGGACCTGTGTCCCGAGGACATGCGTCGGCTGAGCCTCGAGGACGGCGAGGTCGTGCGGATCGTGACCCGGCGCGGCGCTGTCAAGGCGCCGGTGCGGACCGAGAGGGCCCTGCGTCCGGGACTCGCGTTCATGACGTTCCACTTCCCCGATGACGTGGACGTCAACCTCCTGACGATCGACGCCACCGACACCAAGGCGGGCACCGCCGAGTTCAAGGCGGCCGCCGTCCGGATCGAGAAGCTGGAGCCGGTGCCCGTCGGCTGAGGGAGCACCGCCCGCCGCCCGCCCGCCCCGCGAGTCGCGTTGGACTCGCGCCGCGCCCTCGCCTGCGCACGCATCCGCGCACGCAGCCACATCGGAACGGTGGCCGCGCGGGCGGGCCGCCGGGTTGAGTCGGACGTGACTCAGGCGGCAGCGGCTCGCCGGGGTGTCGAACGGTGGCCGTGCGGGCGGGCCGCCGGGTTGAGTCGGACGTGGCTCAGGCGGCGCGGCTGAGCGGAGCACGCCGTCCCGCCGGCACGCCCCGCGCGGACTACCTCGGCCGCGTGACGAAGACCGCCCAGCCCAGGTAGCGGCGGCCCCAGCGCAGGTACGTGCGTCGGCTGTCGTCGCGGAAGCGGACCATCGCGTCGTGGTCAGAGTCGCCTGGGTTGGCAGCCAGCCAGTCGGTGACCGTCAGCCACTGCGACGCCTCATAGCGGTCCCAGGTCTCGGGCGTGGCGGCCACCATCTCCACCAACTCCAGGCCGGCGTAGTCGAGGCGGTCGAACGTCCCCTCGAGCGAGGTGAACTCGTCCCACGCGAAGCCGTGGGCTGCGACGCACTCCTCGGGCGGGGTCTCGTTCCAGAACGGCTCGCCGACGAGGAGCAGGCCCCCAGGACGCAGCGCGGGTCGCAGCAGCTCCACGGTGCCCGCCAGGCCGCCGCCGATCCAGGTGGCGCCGATGCAGCAGGCGATGTCGAACCCGCCCGGCTCGGCGCGGTAGGCGGCCGCGTCACCCTCGACGATCTCCACGCGATCCGCCACGCGCAGCTCGGCCACCCGGGCGCGCGCCGCCGCGCAGAACTCCGTCGAGAGGTCCACGCCCACGCCGGCGCTGCCGAACCACTCGCCCCAGCGGCACAGGAGCTCGCCCTTGCCGCACGCGAGGTCGAGCACGCGGATCCCCGGTCGCGCGCGGGCGATCTGGCCCAGCAGCCGAAGCTGCGCCTCGACGAGCGGATTGAGGATGCGATGGCGGGCCTCGGCGATCTCGTGGTGGCGGAGTGACATGCCCCTGATGATGCCGCGCGCCGCGCCGGGCACCAGTACCGTTGCGCACATGCAGCAGCTCGCCATCCTCGGCCGACGGGCGATCGTCCTGGTGGCGCTCAGCCTGATCGGCGGCGCCGTCACGATCGTGCTGCGCGCTGCGGCCGCAGACCACGTGGCGGTGTTCATCGTCGCCTCGATCACCCTCGCCGGCCTGGCCGGCCTCGTCGGCGAGGCCACCGACCAGGTGGGCAGTCGGCTCGGTCCGGCGACGACAGGCGTCCTGCAGTCGGCGCTCGGGAACCTGCCCGAGCTGTTCATCTCGCTGTTCGCCCTCCGCGCCGGCCTGGTGGTCCTGGTCCAGACCTCGCTCATCGGCTCGATCCTGGCCAACAGCCTGCTTGTGCTGGGCCTCGCGTTCGTCGCCGGCGGGCTACGCCGCGGCCGGATGGCCTTCGACGCCGGTCCGGTCCGGACCATCGCGGTCTCGCTCGTGCTGGCGGTGGCGGCGCTGGTGATCCCCACCGTGGCGACGTCACCGGGCGGCCCCGACGCGGGACACGCCACCGAGATCAGCGTGTTCGTCTCGGTGGTCCTGCTCGTCGTGTTCGCCGCGTCGATCCCCTACTCGCTGGGCGGCGGGCCGGGCGCGTCCGTGCCGGAGGCGGCGGTGGAGGAGGCGCGCCGGTGGTCGATGCGGACGGCGGTCATCGTCCTCGCGCTGGCGGGGGTGGGTGCCGCGTTCGTGTCCGACTGGTTCGTCGAGGCGCTCCGGCCCGCGATGGCCACCCTCGGGCTGTCGGAGGCGTTCGTGGGCCTCGTGGTGGTGGCCATCGCGGGCAACGCGGTCGAGAACGTGGCCGGCATCCAGGCCGCGCTCCGGGGCCGGATCGACCTCGGGATCAGCCTCATCCAGAACTCCAGCCTGCAGGTGTCCATCGCATTGACGCCGGTCCTGGTGATCGCGAGCCTGTTCATGGCGCCGGCGCCGCTGACGCTCGTCCTCGCGCCCACCCTCCTGGTGGCGGTGGCGCTTGCCGCCGTCCTCGGCGCGCTGGTCGTGTTCGACGGCGAGGCGACCTGGCTCGAGGGGCTCATGCTGGTCGGGCTCTACCTGATCATCGCCGCGTCGGTCTGGTACGGCCCGTCCGTGGCGGTCTGACCCCGCCGGGTCGCCGGCGGCCGGCCCGAGACGCGCTGGCGGCGGCGCTGCCGCCACGAACACCGGCGCCGACGGGGGTGCCGACGCCGACGCCGGCGCCGTTGCAACGCTGCTGCGACAGGCCCTCGCAAGACCGTCCGGTCCGCGCAATCCGGGACCCGACATCCGTCCCCCGCGACGGCCGCCCCGACGTACACTCCGTCGGGCATGGACCTCCGCATCGCCGACATCGCCGCCTCGCCCGCCGAGCGCGAGGCGATCGACGCCTACCTCGACCCGCGGATCGGCCCCTCGCGCGGCGGCTGGGACGGAGGCGAGCGGGACATCGCCGTCGACGGCCGGATCGCCCGCGGCGGGCACGAGGCGCGCTCCCACCGCGAACTGCTCCTCCCCACGCTCCACGCGGTCCAGGACCGCGTCGGCTGGATCTCGCCGGGCGCGGTGGCCCGCATCGCGCGCCGCCTCGCCGTGGCGCCTGCCGAGATCTTCGGCGTCGCCTCCTTCTACGCCCTGCTGGCCACGGGCGAACACCCGCGCGCTGCCGTCCACGTCTGCGACGACATGGCCTGTCGGCTGGCCGGGGCGGAGCGCATCTGCGAGGAGCTCGAGCGCGAGCTCGGGCCCGCGGGCCATCCCAAGCCCGGCGCCGAGCGCACCTGGCACCGCAGCCCCTGCCTGGGCCAGTGCGAGCGCGCGCCCGCCGCGCTGTTCACGATCGCCGGGGATCCCGCCATCCGCGTGTCCACGGGCCCCCTCGACGCGCCGGCCATCCTGTCCCGTCTCGACGACGGCCTGCGCGGGCGCGACGACCTCGAGGCGTTCGAGCGCCCGGCCGGCACCGCGCCCACTCCAGAGCGCGTGGAGCAGCTCCGCCGGTTCGCGCCGCAGGCGGGCCAGCCGGGGCTGCGCCTTCTCGCCCGAGTCGGACGCGTGGACCCCGCCAGCCTCACCGATTACCTCGCCAGCGGCGGCTACCGCGCCCTGGGCGAGGCGATCGCCGCGGGTCCCGAGCGCGTGATCGAGGAGGTCGTGACGGCCGAGGTCCTGGGCCGGGGCGGCGCGGCGTTCCCCGCCGGCAAGAAGTGGGCCGCCGCCCGCGCGACGCAGTCGTGGCCCAAGAACATCGTGTGCAACGCCGACGAGGCCGAGCCGGGCACGTTCAAGGACCGCGTGATCCTCGAGGAGGACCCGTTCGCCCTGGTGGAGGCCATGACCGTCGCGTCCTTCGCGGTGGGTGCCGAACTCGGCTTCGTCTACCTGCGCGGCGAGTACCCGCTGGCCGAGGCGCGCGTGCAGAACGCCATCGACAGGGCGCGTGCAAGGGGCCTCCTGGGCACGAACATCATGAACGCGGGGTTCGACTTCGACATCGAGATCCGGCGCGGCGGCGGAGCCTACATCTGCGGCGAGGGCACCGCGATCTACGAATCCATCGAGGGCAAGCGCGGCGAGCCGCGCAACAAGGCGGCCCGGTCCACGACCGCGGGCCTGTTCCAGAAGCCCACGGTGCTCAACAACGTCGAGACGCTCGTCAACGTGCTCTCGATCGTCCTCGAAGGCGGCGACGTCTACAAGACGCTCGGCACCTCGGGGTCGACGGGCCACAAGCTGTTCAGCGTCTCGGGCCACGTGGCGCGGCCGGGCGTGTACGAGGTCGAGTTCGGCATCACCCTCCGCGACCTGATCGAGCTCGCCGGCGGGGTGCCCGGCGGCAAGGCCGTCAAGGCGGTCAACCTGGGCGGCGCGGCAGGCGCGTTCGTGGGGCCGGACAAGCTGCACATGCCGCTCACCTACGAGCACGCCGAGGAGGAGGACGTCACGATCGGCGCCGGCGCGGTGGTGGTCTTCGACGAGGACACCGACGTGCTCGACATCCTCCGGCGCATCGCCGAGTTCTTCCGCGACGAGTCGTGCGGGCAATGCGTGCCGTGCCGCGTGGGCACCGTGCGCCAGGAGGAGCTGCTCGCACGGCTCATCGCAAAGCATCCGCGCGGAACGGTCGAGGATGAGCTCGCGCTGCTGGACGAGCTGGGCCAGGCGATGCGCGACGCCTCGATCTGCGGCCTCGGCCAGACGGCGAACGACGCCGTGGCCAGCGGCATTCGGCTGGCGGGCGTGCTGGGGTGAGCGAGCCGCTGCCGCCCAAGGCGGTCTACCCGCCCGCGGGCGTCTACACGGGCGTCGACCCGGAGATCTACACGACGCCGCCAGCCCGCTCGCCCGGCCTCGCCCAGGCGCCGGAGCGGCCCGCGCCCAAGATGGTGGAGATGACCATCGACGGCGTGCCCGTCTCCGTGGCGGCGGACATGACGATTCTCGAGGCGTGCCGCGCCCAGGGGATCGACATCCCCACGCTGTGCACGCTGTCCACGCTCACCCCCGAGGGCGTCTGCCGGCTGTGCGTGGTTGACACGGGCTCCCGGGCCCTGACGCCGTCGTGCTCGGCGAAGGTGGCGCAGGGCATGACCGTCGAGACGGAGAGCGAGAGGGTCCGCCACTCGCGCAAGCTCGTGCTGGAGCTGCTCGCCTCGTCGGTCGACCTCGACCTCGCCGGGCCGGAGCTTCCCGACGGCTCGCTGCGTGCCTACATGGAGCGCTACGGCGCGGACCCCGGCCGGTTCGGCCCCCCGGCGCCGCCGGCAGCGGCGGGCGAGCGCGAGGCCGCCGATGCCGGCCACCACCGCGGCCCGGATGGGGCGACGGCCTCCAACGTGGCGCAGCCGGTCAAGGTCGACAACGACCTGTTCGTGCGCGACTACAGCAAGTGCATCCTCTGCTACAAGTGCGTCGAGGCGTGCGGGGTCGACGCCCAGAACACCTTCGCCATCTCCGTGGCCGGGCGCGGCTTCGCGGCCCGCGTGTCCACCGAGTTCGACCTCCCGCTGACCGAGAGCGCCTGCGTGTTCTGCGGCAACTGCATCAACGTCTGCCCGACCGGCGCACTGATGTTCCGCTCCGAGTACGAGCTGCGCCGGGCCGGTGACTGGCGCGAGGAGGACCAGTCCACCACCCGGACCATCTGCCCGTACTGCGGCGTGGGGTGCACCCTCGAGCTGCACGTGCAGGACAACCGGATCGTGAAGGTCCTCTCGCCCCTCGACGTGGACATCACCAACGGCAACCTGTGCGTGAAGGGCCGGTTCGGATTCGACTTCGTCCAGGTCCGTCCCAAGGGCTCTGCCCGCGAGGCCTAGCCGGGGGGCTCACACTGGCCATGGCGGCGATGCGGACGATCCACAGCCTGCCGGCGCGATCCGCCTTCCAGCTTCGGGCGGCTGTCGCCGTCCTGCTGCTTGTCACCCTGGTCGCCGCCTGCGGATCGCCCGCCCCGACGACGGGGCGCCCCTCGCCCACTGCGGCGGCCATCGCGTCGGCGACCCCACGGCCGACCGCGCGGCCCGCCATCACCGCCTCGCCCGAGTCCACGCACTCCCCGACCGCCTCGCCCGAGGCCACCCCGCCCCCGATCGCGGGCGCAACGCAGTCGGCATGCCCCGGCCGCCCCAGATCGGCGCATCGCGGGCAGGTGGGCACCGGCGTGTCTCGCAACTGGGCCGGCTACGTCATCGGCGCCACGCGCGGCCACGTGACCTGCGTCGAGGGAGCCTGGACGCAGCCCAGCGTCAGGTGCCCGGCTTCCGGCCAGGCGTCGGTGGCGGTCTGGGTGGGGATCGACGGGTCGGCCGCGATTGGAAGCATCCCCGACTCGTCGGCGACCCTGGCCCAGACCGGCACGTTCGTCGACTGCAACGACGGGCAGGCCCAATACGGGGCGTGGTACGAGTTCCTGCCCGACCTGCGGCACATCGAGCCGTTCCGGCTGGCGGTGGCGGCCGGCGACAAGATCTGGGCCCAGGTCCGATGGCTGGGCAAGGGCGCGTTCAGCGCCACGCTGATCAACCTCACGCAGCGGGTGGGCGCCACGCAGCGGTGGAGCCTGCGCGCGGCGCCGCTGCTGACGGCCGAGTGGGTCGTGGAGGACCCGGCGGCCTCGTGCTCGAGCAGCTCGGGCAGCTCGTGCACCTTCGCGCCGCTGGCCCGCTTCTCCACCGTGTCCATCAACGGGGCGGTCACCGTCAGCGGGACGCGCTACCGGCTGGCCGCCGTCCCCTTCCCCTACCTGCGGACCGCCATCAGCCGGTCCGGGCACACGCTCGCCACGCCATCGTCGATCACCTCGAGCGGCTTCAAGGTGATCTGGAAGGCCAGCTGACCGCGGCCGGCCTCGCCGCGTCCGTTCCGTCGCCCGTCGCCGCCCTCGCCGCCCCCCGCCTGCGGACCGGACGGGCGTGGCCGCCCGGCGGCCGCCTGTCGAAGCGGCGGGCGCGCCGCAAGCCGGGCCGCTACCGGGCGGTCTCGCGGAGGTCGCAGCGCAGGCAGCGGCTCGCCTCCTCGACCGCCTCCAGATCGG
>JAKAMV010000560.1 GCA_021812735.1 Chloroflexota bacterium
CGTGCGCGGCCCTCGCCCCGCACGTCGGACGACTTGAAATCCGTGATCACGACGCCCTCGGGCCCCTCGTCGACCCGGTCGAACCGGCCCTGCAGGCGCATCCCGTCGAGCGTGACGGTGAAGGGCTCCTCGATCGCGATGGGGCGCAGGGGGGACGCGAGCGCGCCGTCGCGGAACCGGACGAGCGCCGCGCGGCCGGCCCGGAGCCGCGCCTCCTCGTGCTCCCTGGAGAGAAACCCCTGGCCGGACCACGCCCGGGCGAACACCTCGAGCAGCCCGTCCGCCGAGAGCGGCCGGCCCTGCATCTGGCTGCGTCCGAACGCCGCGACGGCCTCGTGCAGCGCGATCCCGTAGGTGATCGCGTGGTGCGGCGGGCTGGGCAGCCGCAGCAGGTGGCGATACCGGTACCGGGCGGGGCAGGACAGGTAGTCGTCGAGCTGCGTGAAGCTGAGGCTCCCACCCGGCACGCCGGGGGGCGGAGAAGCCGTGGCCACCGGGTCGGCCGGCCGCTGGCGCTCCAGCGTGCTGGCATCCCGGGTGACCCCGACGACGGCGGGCGGCTGGTCGAGCGCCTCCGCGACGAACGGCGACACCTGGCGGACCCGCCGGCCGCCCGTGTCGGCGGCGCTTGTCAGGATCAGCTCGTCGCGGGCCCGGGTCATGGCCACGTAGCACAGGCGCCGCTCCTCGGCGAGGTCGTCCGCCGTCTCGAAGTCCGATGACGCATCCAGCCCGTCCGGAAGCGCAAGCGCCTCGCGGCGGGCGCGCATCGGGAAGCGGCCGTCGGACAGGCCGGCCACGAAGACCGTGCGGAACTCGAGCCCCTTCGCCTTGTGCACGGTCAGCACGGAGACCGCGTCGGCATCGTCGCCGGGAGAGACACCAGGGTCGTCCCCGGCCTCCGCGAGCGTGCGCAGATGCGGCACGAGGAACGGGACCCGCGGGTCCGGCAGCAGGTCCGACTGTCGGCGCACGACCTCGAAGAAGCGGGCCACGTCGACCACGGCCTGCTCGACCTCCGATCCACCCGCAGCCAGCGCCGCAAGGGTGCCGGTTCTGCGCAGGAAGTCGTAGAGGACCTCCCCGGCCGGACGCTCGTGCGACAGCGCGACCGCCGCGGTCAGGTCCTGGACCACCCGCCGGCTCCCCGTCCGGGTCTCCTCCGACAGTCCCGGGGCTCGTCCGGCGCCGGCCTCCTGCAGCAGTGCCCAGAGCGACCGGTTGGTGCGCCGCGCCGACTCGACGAGCCGGGTCAGCTCCAGACCGCCCAGGCCGTATGGGTCACCGGTGGCGAGCGCGTAGACGTCGACGGTCGAGTCGGGGTTCGCGACGGCCCGCAGGAACGCCAGCAGCCTTCGCACGTGGGGGCGGGCGTACAGGCGGGAGGCGCCGCTGAAGCGCCACGGGACACCGTGGAGGTTGAGCGCCCGCAGCACGGGATCCGCATCCGCGTTGGTGCGCACGAGCACGGCCATCTCCCCCGGCCGGACGCCGCCCCGCAGGCGTCGCGCGATCTCCTCGGCCACGAATTCCGCCTCGTCACCCGCAGTGGCGAACGCGCGATGCAGGACGGGCTGCGGCCGCCGGGCCCGGCGCACGGCCACCAGTCGCTTGTCGATCCCCTCCCGCACCTCGAGGCGCAGCGGGTCGTTGTGGCGGACCAGGCGACGGGCCGCGTCCAGGATGGGCGCCCGGGACCGGTGGTTGCGGCGCAGCACCACGACCCGGGCCGAGAAGCGCTCCCGGAACTCGAGGATGTTGCGCACCGCCGCGCCGCGGAACGCGTAGATGGCCTGGTCGTCATCGCCGACCACCGTCAGGTTGCCGCGCGTGCCGGTCAGCAGCGCCAGCAGTTCCAGCTGCGATCGGTTGGTGTCCTGGAACTCGTCGACGAGGACGTACCGGAACCTCCGCCGCAGCCGCTCGCGCGCCGCCGGATGGTCGCGCAGCAGGCGCAGCGCCAGGTGCACCTGGTCCCCGAAGTCGAGGCATCCGGCCGCGGCAAGCATCTCCTGGTAGCGTCCGTATGCCCGCGCCACCTCGAGGTGCCCCTCGGCCTCCTCGAGCGCCGCCCGGGCCGCCGAGGCCGCCTGGTCGGACGCCGAACCCCCCGCCGCGATCGCCTCCAGCGACATTCGCGCCGCGGCGGACATGGCCTCCGCGTGGGCGAGGTAGGTGCCCGGGTCCACATCCTCGTCCTTGGCCCGGCTGAAGAGCCCGGCCAGCGCGTCCAGGAAGCGCGTCGGGTCGCCCAGCGGCCGGTACCGCTCGAGACCGAGCTCGAACAGCCGCTCGCGCAGGAAGACGACGGTCTCGGCGCGGGTGAGCACGCGCGGGTCCGAGGGGAGCCCGAGCTCGAAGGCGAACTCGCGGACCAGGCGGTCGCCGAAGGCGTGGAAGGTGTGGATCGCGGTGTCCACGTAGCCGTACGGCACCAGCTCGTCCACCCGGGCCTGCATCTCGTCCGCCGCGCGGTCCGTGAAGGTGAGGGCCAGGATCTCGGAAGGGCGTGCGCGGCGCGTCGCGATGAGCCACGCGATCCGCCGGGTGATGACCCGGGTCTTGCCGGTGCCCGCTCCCGCGACGACCAGCAGCGGCCCCTCCCCGTGCGCGACCGCCCGACGCTGGGCCCCGTCCAGGTCCCGCAGCAGCGCAGTCGCCGCGTCAACCGTGGGCGCACCATCCGGGGCGGCCGGGTCTTCGGCCAGGGCTGGCGTCGCGACGTCGATCACGGGCACACCGTGGCACCCGCTCGTGCCACCTTGTGCGTCACGGCTCTCCGACCCGGGATGCTATCCTTGCCGCCCGGGCGGCGTCCCTCCGCCCCGCCGATCCGATTGCACGAGGTCCCTCCGCGCCATGAGCAAGCGCTCGCGCGCCACGCGGTCAACCAGGCGCCCGCGGCCCCAGGGCCCGGCCCCTGCACAGCGCGCCGCCACTCCGACCCAGCGCGCCTCCACCCCGGCGGAAAGCCCCGCGGCGGTCGCCACGGCCCCCATCGCACCCGCCGTCGCGGCCCCGGAGCCGCGCTCCGCCCCCACGCGTCCGCAGGCACGCGCAAACGGAAAGCCGAGCGGGCTGCTCGCACAGCGTGCCGCGAACGAGTACGTGTACGTGGCACAGGATCTCCGGCGCATCGGCACGTTCGCGGGCGCCGTCGCCGTGATCATGGCCCTCGTCTGGCTGCTCATCGACTTCGCCCACGTCATCGCGCTGTGACGGGCCGCTGAGCTGCCGCCTGGTTCCCTGACCGAGCGAGGCGGCGTGGACGTGCGTCCTCGACCGCCCGCAGGGCAGCCGGTGCCACGCGAGCCGCATCGCGGCCGCGGGCCCCGCGCGCGGGCCACCGTCCTGCTGTCGGCCGTGCTGGCCGTGACGGTGCTCGCCTGCGGCGCGGCACCCTCCGAACCCGCCACCGCCTCGAACCCCGCCACGACCGGCGCGCGTGCGTCCATTCCCGGCATCGGCGGCGGTGCGGTTGCCGCCGGTGGCACGGCCACGGCATCGCCCGCATCCGGCGGGAGTCCGGCCCCCGCCCCGGCGATCGCCGCGCGACTGTCCGCGGCACTGCTGCGGATCCGGTCGGTCGACCACCTGCCGGGCGTGCAGGCAGCCGTGGGGTATGCGGACGGCTGGACCTGGAGCGGCCACGCCGGGTTCGCCGACCTGGCGACCCGCCAGCCCGTGAGCACCACGACCCTGTTCGACGTGGGCAGCATCACCAAGACCTTCGTCGCCGCCCTCACGCTGCAGCTGGCCGAACAGGGCGTGCTCGGCCTGTCGGACCCGCTGAGCCGCTGGCTCCCGGGGGCCGCGGGCAACAGCGGCGCCACCATCCGTGAGCTGCTGGACCACACCAGCGGGATCGACGATCCGTTCGCCCACACCAGCCTGCTCGACGCCCTTGGTGCGCGCCCACGGGTGGCCTGGACGCCGGCCCGGGTCCTGCGGTACGTGGGGAAACCGCATTTCGCGCCGGGCAGTGGCTGGTACTACTCCAACGCCAACTACCTCCTGCTGGGCCAGATCCTCCAGAAGGCAACCGGACAGAGCGTTGCGACCCTGATCCGCCAGCGGTTCCTGGACCCCTTCGGGATGTCGCACACGTTCCTGCAGGGCGAGGAGCCGGTCACCGGCCCCGCGGCCCTCGGCTACGACGCGCCGGCCAACACCACCTGGGCGCTGACGGCTCTGTCCGACGGCTCGCCGTACCTGCCCTTCACCTCGCTCGCGACCGCCCTGGGCACCGCGGGCGCCGTGGTCTCCACCGCCGACGACCTGTCGCGCTGGGCCCAGGCGCTCTACGGCGGACGGGTGCTCCCCGCCTCGGCGCTCAGTCAGATGCTCGACTTCGGGCTCACGCGCGGCCTGCATCCCCGGTGGCCGTACGGGCTCGGCGTGCAGGAAGTGACGTTCCGGGGGCAGGTGTCGTGGGGCCACTCGGGGCTGCTCTCCGGCTACCACGCCGCGATGCGGTACTTCCCCGCCACGGGGCTGACCATCGTGGTGCTGGTGAACGACGACACCACGAACCCCGACGCGCTCGTGGCTGCCCTGCTCGACGCGGTGAATGCCCCCGGAGGGGCCGCCCCGCCCGGCGCGCCCGGGCCGTCGCCATCGGCAGCGGTCGCGCCATGACGGCCGCACCTCGCCTGCTGGGGCTCGCGGTCGCGCTGCTCCTTGCCGGCGGAGTGCCTCCGTCCGGGGCGTCGGCCGCCCCCGGCTCCAGCCCGGCTGGTCTCGCGTCCCCCTCGTCCGGTCCGTCGTTTCTCGTCGCGGCGACCTCACCGTCGCGCTTCACGCCGGCGGTCACCGCGCGGCTCACCGCCATGCTGGCGCGTCTCCGGAGCGAGAACCATCTGCCGGGCCTTCAGGCCGTCATCCGGTACCCGGACGGCTCAGCGTGGCTGGGCCATGCCGGTTTCGGCGACCTTGCCGCCCACCAGGCCATGGGCAACCTGACACTGCTCGACGCCGGCAGCGTCACCAAGACCTTCGTGGCCGCCCTCGTGCTGCAGCTCGCGGGCCAGGGCGTGCTCGGGCTCGACGACCCGATCAGCCGCTGGCTGCCCGGCCTTCCGTACGACACGGGCATCACCATCCGCGAGCTCCTCGACCACACCAGCGGCGTGAACGACGCGTTCAACCACGTGGCCCTGCTCGACGCGCTCAGCGCCCACCCACGGGTGGCCTGGACGCCGGACCAGGTGCTCGCCTATGTCGGCCACCCATTGTTCGCGCCGGGCCAGGGCTGGTCCTACTCGAACTCCAACTACATCCTGGCCGGCCAGATCGTGGAACGCGCCACGGGACAGACGCTCGCTACGCTCCTGCGGCAGCGGTTCTTCGTGCCGCTCCGCCTGACCCACACGTTCCTCCAGAGCGAGGAGCCGATCAGCGGCACCATCGCCCACGGGTACGAGTACACGAGCTATGCGACCTGGGCGGTCGAGGATCTCTCCGACGGCACGCCGCACCTGCCGTTCACCTCGCTGGGCACGTCCCTGGGCGCCGCGGGGTCGCTCGTCACCACCGCCGACGACCTGGCCCGCTGGGCACTGTACCTGTACCGGGGCCGTGTCCTGCCACCTCCGGAACTCGCGCAGATGCTGGACTTCGGCCTGACCGCCGCGTTCCATCCGCGGCTGCCGTACGGCCTGGGGGTCCAGCGGCGCAGCCTGAGCGGCCAGGGGTCGTGGGGCCACGACGGGTCGCTCTCCGGCTACCGCACGTCGATGCGCTACTTCCCCGGCACCGGGGTCTCCATCGCGGTGATGACCAACTCCGATCACGTCGATCCGGACGTCCTCGTGAACGCGCTGCTGGACGTCCTCTACCCGCCACCGGTATAGCGCCGCGCACGCCGGACACGCGATCCAGGCGCGGCGTCAATCCTGTTTCGTGCCGGCCCCCAGCGCAGCCAGCACGTCGGCGGTCGAGCGTACCCGGCCGATCCGCGGGAACACGGTCCGCACCGTGTGCTCGTGCTCGGTCGCATCCCGGGCCGCCATCGCGTCCTCGACGAAGACCTGCTGGTACCCGCGCTCATAGGCGTCCCGCGCGGTGCTCTCGACGCCGACGTTGGTCGAGATCCCCGCCAGCAGCAGGGTCCCGATGCCGCGCCGTCGGAGCTGCAGGTCCAGCTCGGTGCCGTAGAACGCGCCCCACTGGCGCTTGGTGATCACGACGTCGCCCGGCATGGGCCCGAGCTCCGGCACCAGCTGCGCCCAGTCGGGCGAACGCGGCCCGGGACGCCGGGCCGGCGCGTCCGTGATGGGGCGCAGGGCGTCCCTGCCGTCCTCCGAGGGCGTGACGTGCACGAGGACCACGGTCCCGCCGGCGCCGCGCAGCGCATCGGCGATCGCCGCCACCCGGGCCACTACGTCGCTCGCGGGACGTGGGCTCGTGGGGGCGTCCACGATGCCCCGCTGCAGGTCGATCACCACCAGCGCCGTCCGCGCCGGTTCCAGGGACAGATCCATGCTCCCCATCCTTTCGGGCGCCCGGCGCGTCCGCCGCCCTATCCTTGCCTGGCTCGTCACGAGGGAGGATACGGAACGTGGAGTACCGGCGGCTCGGCAAGACCCGGCGCATGGTCGGCGCGATCGGCTTCGGCGCGTGGGCGATCGGCGGTGACTGGGGCACCGTGGACGATGCCGGCAGCCTTCGTGCGCTCCACGCGGCCGCCGATGCGGGCGTCACGCTCTTCGACACCGCGGACGTCTACGGGGACGGCCGGAGCGAGCGCCTGATCGGGCAGTTCCTCCGGGAGCGGAGCGGCGAGTCGCTCTTCGTCGCCACGAAGATGGGCCGTCGCGTGCCGCTGGACCTGGCTCAGTACAGTCCGGAGGCCTTCCGCGGCTGGGTCGACCGGAGCCGCGACAACCTGGGGGTCGACCGGCTGGACCTGGTGCAGCTCCACTGCCTCCCGACCGCCGTCTAC
>JAKAMV010000561.1 GCA_021812735.1 Chloroflexota bacterium
GTCGGTGGTGATCCCCGCCTGCGGGCCCGTGAGGCTGATGGCCGGCACGCCCAGGCTCTGGAGGGCCATCGAGACCAGGGTGGCGCTCTGGTGCTCGCCGGTGGCCAGCAGCATGTCCAGCTCGCGCGGGTCGGGATCGTCGGTGATCCCTGCGGCGAGGGCGAGGAGCTCGTCGGTGGTGTCGCCCATGGCGGACACCACGACCACCAAGTCGGAGCCCGCGGCGCGCTCGCGCCCGATCCGTCGGGCGACACGCTTGATGCGCTCGGCACCGGCAACGGATGAGCCGCCGAACTTCATGACGACGAGCGGGGTGGACATCGTCCGGCAATTCTAGCGGGCCGAGATGGAGATCCCGGCGTTTCGGTTCGGTAGCGAGCGGCGATCGGGGGCGAGGAGCGGTCGCCGACGCCAAGCCTGGGCCGTTGGGGATCGTTTCCTGCATCTGCTCGCCCCACGGCCCGTATGCGGGGCGCCGCCCTCGATTGCTCTCCCTGCGGGCATCCGACGCCGAATAGCGCCGATCGCCCACCAGATGACCACCGTGCGGCCCGTATCCGACAGGGTCCCGGATAGCGGCCGCTCCACGGTCATCTGGTGGGATCGGAGTCCGGACGCGTGCGAGCGCCGGTCCGCCGCACGCGAACTCGGCGTCGACTCGCGCCGTCAGGGGCCGCCGCGCGGTCATCTGCAAGGAACCAGACGCCGGCGATGCCCGGCTGCCCGGGATCCTCGAGCCAGTGCCGCACGTCGCGCGTTCCGGCGGGCAGCGCCGCGCCGACGATCGCCCGGAACCGCTCCAGTCGACGCCGGTTGGTGCTCGTGTCGGCGAGCACGAGAATGCGAGCCACAGAGGCTGGTTCCCAGCCGCGGCTGCGGGCGAGGGTCGGCCCGATACGCGCCTTGCGGTCCAGCCCTGCGAGCATCGCCTGCAGGTCCGGCGTGACGGACTTCACCTCGAACACGGCGAGAGCGCGGCGGCCGGCATGCCATGCGAGGATGTCGATGGATCCGCGCTCGCCGTAGTGCGAGAAGGACGCCTCGATCAGCACCTCCCACCCGCGCGCCCTCAGCCAGCCGACGAGCCGCTCGACGATGCGCGCGTGCTCCTCGTCGAGGAGCCGGTCGAGGCCCTCGCCCTGCCAGCGCAGCAGGATGTCGAGCGAGCCGCCGACCGATCTGGCCACGACCCCCAAGACGCCGACAGCGATCGCCTCGCTCTGGCCACGCTCGATCCGCCCGACAACCGGCCGGGACACGCCCGCCGTCGCAGCGACGTCGGACTGTCGCAGGCCGCGGCGCCGTCTCAGCGCGCGGATCCCTCGGCCGAATCGCAGCAGGTCCACGCCGAGAGCCTGCCGGGCACCGCTTATGCGACGGTTATCCGGCGCGGCGGCTGAGTGGGTGGGCAGTGTGGGCGTGTGGCGATCCGGCCCGACCGTTCCGCCGCCTCAGTCCCCGGCCCAGCGCATTCCGCCGCCTCGGTCAAGGCGCGCACGGGCTCCAGCCCGCCCGTCCCCATCCGCCCGTCCCCATCCCCCGTCCCCATCCCCCGCCCGCCCCGGGGTCGCTCGGCGCCGGGCAAAGCGTGCATCGTTGCGCTTAGCGGACGCTTAGGCCCGGTGCTCCGTGCCTCGCCGCGCTCGAATCGTGGGCCTGCGCCACAATCGCCGCACCCGAGCCAAGCAGCGATGACCCCAGAGGCCCGTCATGTGCTTCGACCACGACTCCCGCCCGCCCATCGTCCCAGACCCGTCAGGGATGCGCGATGCGACCGAGGCGGTCCTCGAGGCGGCCGACGGCAATCGCTTCGCCGCCTATCTGGCGCGGGCCGCTCGTCCCACGGGCGCTGGGATCGTGATCCTGCCCGACGTCCGCGGACTCCACGTGTACTACCGGGAGCTGGCCGAGCGATTCGCGGAGCACGGCGTGGACGCCATCGCGATCGACTACTTCGGCCGCACGGCGGGCCTCACCGACCGGGGCCCGGCCTTCGAGCACATGCCCCATGTCGCGGCCACCAGGTACGCCGGGCTGACGGCCGACGTCCGCGCCGCGGCCGCGCACTTGCGGGCCACGGCCGAGATCGAGCGCCTCTACACCACGGGATTCTGCTTCGGCGGCAGGCTGTCGTTCCTGACGGCTGGGATCGCCGACCTGGGGCTGGCCGGCGTCATCGGCTTCTACGGCTGGCCGACGGGCACGTCGCGCAACGACACCCCCGCACCGGCCGACGTGGCGGCTACCTTCACCTGCCCGGTCCTGGGGGTCTTCGGCGGCGCTGACGAGGGCATCCCGGCGTCCGCGGTCGCCGAGTTCGAGGCCGCACTCGAGAGAGCCGGCGTCGAGCACTGCATCGAGACGTACGAGGGCGCCCCACACAGCTTCTTCGACCGCAAGGCTGCTGACTTCGCCGCCGCCAGCGACCGCGCATGGACCGCGACGCTGGGCTTCATGGGCGTGGCGAAGTGAGCGGTCGGTGAGCTTCCTGCGGCGCGTGGTCCGCGGCTCCGGCACGGGCGGGCCGCCCGCGGACCCTGCCGCAGCGCAGGGCGACGGTGTCCCGGGCGAGACCGTCGAGGACGACGCCGAGCGCGACCGCGAGCTCGTCCGTGAGGATGCCGAGCGCCTGGCCGACGAGCTGGTCGCCCGCCAGCACCGCTACGCGGACCGCAAGTGGGCGCCGCCCTCCCAGGGCGGGGCCCGCCGCGCTGACGATGCCGAGGCGAAGGCCGATGGACAGGCTTGAGGCGACCGTGGCGCGGCCATGAAGCCGCGGCTCCACGTTCGGCGGTCTTGGCGTCGCGGCCGAGCCGGACGACGAGGTTCTCGGGGGGTATGACGCCGCTCGGCTCACCTGTCACGCCCACGGCGCGCTAGGCTGGCATCCCACACCCACCAAGGAGGGGTCATGAAGGAACGGATGATCGGCGAGGACCAGCTGCTGGTGACCGCCGAGACCTCGCTGGGCGACGCGCTCTGGGACTGGGTCGCGGCCGACGCCCTGCGGCGCGCCGCCGACGGCTGGCGGATCGCCAACATCGGTGGCATCGGCACCCAGATGGGGATGCAGGCCCCACAGGGCGGGTACGGCGCACCAACCTACGCGCTGGCGATGTCGCTCTGGATTCTGTACCGCCGGTGAGCGACCGGACGCCGAGCCCGGCCCAGCCCGCAGACGGCCCACAGCCCGCCAGCGATCGCGTCCGCCTGCGGCGCAAGCCGATGCGCGGGCGCCATGACCGGTTGGAGATCGACGCCATCATCGACGCGTCGCTGATCGGCACGATCTCGTTCGTCCACGACGGCCAGCCGTACGGCATCCCCACCAACATCTGGCGCGAGGGCGATCGGCTGTACTGGCACGGCTCGGCCGGCAGCCGGCTCCTGCGCGTGACCAACGGCAGCCCCGTGTGCGTGACGCTGTTCCATCTTGACGGCATGGTCCTCGCGCGCTCGGCGACCAACCACTCCGTGAACTACCGGTCCGTGGTGATCCTGGGGACCGCGCACTTGCTCACTGACACTGGCCAGGCCGAGCACGCCCTCGAGGGGCTGATCGAGTCGATCTACCCCGGGCGCTGGGCGCAGCTCCGACCTATGACGGAGAAGGAGCGCAAGGAGACTGGCGTCATGTTCGTGGACCTCGCCGAGGCGTCGGCCAAGGTTCGCGCCGAAGGCGCTCACGACGACCCAGGCGACGAGACGTGGCCCGTGTGGGCCGGCGTCATCCCAGTGCAGACGGTTCGAGGCGCGCCGGAGGCCGACGAGTTCGTCCGGCCGGGCACGCCTCTGCCAACGGTGCGCAACCCCTAGTCGACCGGGCCGCGAGCCGAGCCGATCGCCCGAGTCACACGGGGGCGCGCGAGCTCGTCGGCGCCCGCCGGCGAGTCGGGTCAGACTCGGGTGCGGGCCACGCCGCCGACGAGTCGGGTCAGACTCGCCGGGGGCCCAGGCGTGCACAGCCATGATCGCGGCAGCCGGGTGCCCGCACCGAGCCGTGCAGACGCGTGCCCGCGATTGAGCCTGACGTGACTCGCGGCGCGGCGGGGCGGGCGAGGCGCGGCCGCAGCCGCACAGCGCAGCAAGCCGGCGCCGATTCGGCGCGCCACGCGGCCTGGGCGCGACACGACATCTCGCCGGCCGGTCTCGCAGTCGGGCCGGCGGACCGACCTACGCCCCCTCGACCACCTCCGGGCCGCGGTTGCGCGGCGCCACCACGGCCGTGCGCCCAGACAGTCCCGCGCGATCGGCGGCCTCGCGCAGCGCCGCCTCCACGGGCGCGGCGTCGCCGCCGGGCGCCACGAACGCCAGCACGGTCGAGCCCGCGCCCGACAGGAAGGCGCCCAGCGCGCCCGCGGCCCGGGCGGCGCCCGTCAGCCGCGGCAGCTGCGGATACGCCACCGAGCGGTAGGGCTCGTGGATGCGGTCCACGGTGAGGTCAGCCAGCAGCTCGTAGCGGCCCGACGCGATCCCCGCCACGCCGATCGCGATGCGGCTCATGTTGGAGACCGCGTCGCGGAGCGGCACCTCGGCCGGCAGCACACGGCGCATGTCGGCAGTGGACAGGCGGCGGTCCGGGATGAACAGGACCGCACGCAGCCCGTCGGGAGCGTCGAAGCGGACCGCCTCCACCCGCTGGCCCAGGTGTGCCGACACGACGAACCCGCCCATGAGCGCCGCCGACGCGTTGTCTGGATGGCCCTCGATGTCGGTTGCGAGCCGGAGCATCGCGGGCATCGACAGCGTCCCGCCGCCCAGGACGTTGCCGGCCCACACGCCGCCCACGGCGGCGGCCGACGACGAGCCCAGGCCACGCGAGAGCGGGATGCGATTGTGGGCGACGATCCGCCAGCCGATGACAGGCGGCCGCGGCCCGAGCTGCGCCTCGATGGCCGCCTCGAGGCCCATCACGAACCGGTTCGACCGCTCGCCGCCCAGCTCTCCGGCGCCCTCGCCGGTCGTGACCAGCTCGATCGCCCCGTCGCCCTCCACCACCTCCACCGCGACACGGTTGCAGAGCTCGAGTGCGAGGCCCAGGCAGTCGTAGCCAGCCCCGAGGTTGGCCGTGGACGCGGGCACGTCCACCACGAGGCGTCGGCCGAGGAGCGGCGACCAGTCTCCGGGAGACTGCCAGTGGCCGACGACCAGGGAGCGCGGCACGGGCCTAGTCCCCCACCGGGTAGCACGCGCCCGACGGGGCGGCGACGCACTCGCCGGCGACGGGCCGGACGACGGGGGCCGGCCCGTCCGAGCGCACCGCGCCGGACCACGTGGAGCCCAGGCCGCGCGCGATCGACACGAGATCGGACAGGACGGCAGCGCCCGCGGCCGGACCGCCGGCGCCCGGGCCCTCGAAGGCGACCCGCCCGACGGGCTCGGCGTCCACCTCCACCCGGTTGAGGACGCCGTCGCAGCGGCCGAAGGGCGATCCCGCCGGCACCGCGGTCGGGACGACGGACGCCTCGATCGCCCCGTCCTCGGCGAGGCGGACGGTGGCGATCAGGCGCAGCGTGCGGCCCTCGGCCGCCATGGCGGCCACATCCCGTGCCGTGACCCCGGTGACGCCCGGTGCTCCTGGCCGGCCCGACGTGCTGCCCGGCCGATTCGACACCTCCCCGGGGGGGATCCAGGCGCCGAACGCGAGCCGAGCGAGGATGACCAGCTTGTTGACGGCGTCGAGGCCCTCGACGTCGGCGGTCGGGTCGGCCTCTGCGTACCCCCTGGCCTGCGCCTCGCGCAGGATGTCGGCGTACTCGCGGCCCTCGCGCGCCATCGCGGTGAGCATGTAGTTGGTCGTGCCGTTCACGATCCCCCGAACGCGGGCGATCCGGTCCGCGGCGAGGTCGCTGGCGATCGGGCCCAGCAGCGGGATGCCGCCGCCCACCGCCGCCTCGAACCGCAGCGTGGCGCCGGTCTTGCGGGCGAGGCGCTCGAGCTCGGGGCCGTGGTGGGCGACGACGTGCTTGTTGGCGGTGGCGACGCTGCGCCCCGCGGCGAGCGCGGCCCGGACGAGGGAGTGGGCGGGCTCGTCGCCGCCCATCGTCTCCACGACCACGTCGATGTCGTCGCGCGCGAGCAGGGCGAAGGCGTCGTCGGTGAGCAGCTCGGCCGGGACGCCGCCGGCGATCGCCCGCTCAGTGAACTTCTCGGCGACGCCCGCCAGGACGAGCGGCCTGCCGTCCGCGGGCGCGAGCCGGGGCGACCGCTCGAGGAACGCACGGACGACTTCGCGGCCGACGGTGCCGGCGCCGATCACGCCGACGCGCAGGGGCTGAGTGCTCAAGCTGTGGATCTCCGGGCGGTGCTGGGCGACGCGGCGATGGTAGCGAACGAGTGCGCGCGTCCGCGACCCGCCGTTCGCCGAGCCCACACCCGGGCTGCCATTCGCCGGCCCGCGACCACCGTCGGCGGCGCAGAATTCCCGCATGGACCGCTCCGACCCCTTCGACCTCGAGCGCTTCGTCGCCGCCCAGGGCGGGATCTACGCGGACGTCGTCGGCGAGCTGCGTGAGGCGCACAAGACCCGCCACTGGATGTGGTTCGTGTTTCCGCAGATGCTCGGGCTGGGCCAGACCAGCACGTCGCGGCGCTACGCCATCCGCTCCCTGCGTGAGGCCCGCGCCTACCTCGGCCACCCGGTGCTGGGCGCCCGCCTGCGCGAGTGCACCGATCTGGTCGTCGCCGCGCCGCCCGCCGCGACGGCCGAGGCCATCTTCGGCGGCGTCGATGCGCTCAAGCTCCGCTCGTCCATGACCCTGTTCCTGCGCGCCGCCCCCGATGAGCCGCGTTGGCAGCAGGTCCTCGACCGCTACTACCGGGGGGTGCCCGACCCGCGCACCGACGAGCTGCTCGGCATCGGCTGAACGGCGTGCGCCGCCCGCGGTCCGCCCGCCCGCCGCCGCCCGCCGCCGCACGTGCGCCGCCGCCCGCCCGCCCTC
>JAKAMV010000562.1 GCA_021812735.1 Chloroflexota bacterium
TCCTCGTGCTCCCAATCGAGCTGCTGGTCCAATGAGCGACCCGACCGCGGCGTCGCGCGCATCCTCCCCTGCCCCGACGCCGCTCCGTCTACGACGCTTGCGCCTGGGCGAGCTCTCGGCCGCTGACCGCGTCACGCTGATCAGGCGCACGGCCGGCACTGGCTCCGACGCTCGGGTTGCTGCGCGGGCGATTATCGATCGCGTCCGCTCGGAGGGCGATGCAGCGCTGCTCGACCTGGGCGCGCGCTACGGCGGCGCCTGGACGGAGGGAATCCCGGCCGACGCCCCTCCCGGCACGCCGGCTCCGATCCGCGTCCCTGCGGAGCGGCTCCGTGCGGCCTCGGACGCGCTGGCCCGTCCCGTGCGCGATGGCCTCGCGCTGATGGCCCACCACATCGAGGCGTTCCACCGTGCCCAAGTCCCACCGGCGGAGCAGTGGGTCGACGTCGCCCCCGGAATCCGGGTCGGCCGCGTCTGGCGCCCGATCGACCGGGTCGGGATCTACGTCCCCGGCGGCGAGGCCGCCTACCCGAGCTCGCTCTTGATGGGCGTGATCCCGGCACGCCTGGCCGGTGCCCGGGCGATCGCGGTGGCCAGCCCGGCCGGACGGGACGGGCGCCTCTCGCCGGTCCTGCTCGGCGCGGCAGGGTTGCTCGGCCTCGACGAGTTCTACGCCGTGGGCGGGGCCCAGGCGATCGCGGCGCTGGCCTATGGCACCGCAACGGTCGCTGCGGTGGACGCCATCGTGGGGCCGGGCAACGCGTGGGTCACGGCGGCGAAGCTCGAGGTCCTGGGCGACGTGGGGATCGACATGCCGGCCGGCCCCTCCGAGGTCATGGTGCTCGCCGATGCGACGGCCGACCCCGGCCATGTGGCGGCCGACTTGCTGAGTCAGGCCGAGCACGGCCCCGACTCGGCCGCCGTCCTCGTCACGACGGATGAGGCGCTCGCCGACCGTGTCGAGGGCGAGATCGAGCGGCAGCTGCCTCAGCAGCCGCGGTTCCGTTTTCTGGCGTCGTCGCTCGGATCGGCGGGGCTGATCCTCGTCGCCGATGGCCTCGACGACGCGGTGGCGTTCGTCAACGAGTACGCGCCGGAGCACCTTTCGCTCGCCGTGGACGGCGCCGTCGAGTTGCTCCCGCGCATCCGCCATGCGGGGTCCGTCTTCCTTGGTGCCTGGGCGCCTGAGTCGGCCGGCGACTACGCGACCGGATCCAACCATGTGCTGCCAACGGGCCGGCTGGCGCGTGCGCGCGGGCCACTTGGTGTGGAAGATTTTGGCCACTGGATGCAGGCCCAGATCGTGGACCGCGAGGGACTCGCGTCGATCGCCCCGGCCGTCGCGGCGGTGGCCGAGGCGGAAGGGCTGGTCGCGCATCGCCGGGCGGTCGAGATCCGCTTCGCGGACCGGTCGGGGGTGGCCGACTCGCCGGCTCCCAGAGGGCGGTGGGTGCCGTGAGCGCGGCGTCGATCGGCAGCCGGGCGGACTCCCTGGAGATGCAGGCGCCGGCAGACGCGGCGAGCGACGACGGGGGGGCCGGCTACCAGTGGGAGGCAAGCGACGCCCAGATCGCCGCGGCGTTCGGTGTCGATCCCGCACAGATCGTCCGCTTCGATACGAACACGTCGCCGCGCACGCCGCCGCAGCTGGCCAACTGGCTCGCCCGCGCTCCGCTCGAACGGCTCAACGAGTATCCGGATGCGACGTACGAGGCGTTGACCGCCGCCATCGCCGCGCGCCATGGTGTGCCTCCGACGAGCATCGTCGTGGGGGCGGGCGCCGACGAGCTCCTCGACATCGCCGCCAAGACGTGTCTCTCGCCCGGCGGCCGGGCGGTCGTGGCCACGCCCACCTACGGCATGTACCCGGTGCTCTCGCGCCAGCGCGCGGCCATGCTGGTGGACGCGCCGCGTGGTGCGGCGCGGGACGGCTTCCCGCTCGATGCGGATGCGCTGGTGCGGGCCGCGGCCGGGGCCGAGCTCGTCTGGCTCTGTGACCCCAACAACCCGACCGGGACGGCCGAACCGCACGGCGCCCTGCTCGACCTGCTCGGGCGGCTGGCCGACGGGCCCGGCGGGGGCCCCGTCGTGGTCGCGGACGAGGCCTACCGTGAGTTCGGCGGAGCGAGCCTGATCGGCGCGCTCGGCCGCTTCCCGCGGCTGGTCGTGGTCCGCACGCTCTCCAAGGCGTACGGCCTCGCGGGGATCCGCGTCGGCTACGCGGTCGCGCAGCCCGCGCTCGCGGCGCGTCTCGCGGTCGTGCGCCCGCCGGGCAGCATCAGCACCCTTTCCGCGTGGATCGCCACGGCCGCGCTGGCCGATGCGGCGTTCGCCAGTGCGAACGTCGCGGCGATCGTCGGCGAACGCGAACGGTTTCGCGCCGCGCTCCTCGACGCGGGATGGAAGGTGCCGCCCAGCGTGACGAACTTCCTGTTGGTCGATGCCGACGACCCCGCAACGGCCGACGCGGCCGCAGACCGGCTCCTGCGACGCGGCCTCGTGCCCCGTCGGCTCGGGCCCGGTCCGCTCCGTGGGTACCTGCGGTTGACCGTCCGGACGCCGGAGGAGGACGACCGGCTGTTGGCTGCGCTCGGAACGAGGCCGCGATCATGACCGACGAGACGATACGGCCCAGGGCGGGGGCGCGGCGCGCTGACGTGCGGCGCACGACGCGTGAGACCGACGTGCGCGTCGTACTGGACCTTGACGGCACGGGCGAGGCTCGCATCGCGACCGGCGTCGGCTTCTACGATCACCTCCTGACGTCGCTGGCGCACCACGCGTTGTTCGACCTGGAGATCGGCGCATCGGGCGACCTGCACGTGGACGAGCATCACACCGTCGAAGATGTGGCCCTCACGCTCGGAGCCGCCTTCCGGCGCGCCCTCGGCGACGCCGCCGGCATCGCCCGATTCGGCGAGGCACGAGTGCCGATGGACGAGGCGCTGGCGGAGGCCGTCGTCGACTGTGCGGGGCGCCCGTACACCGTCCTGGCCCTGGCGTTCCGTGGCGAGCGGGTCGGCGCGTTGCCCACGCAGCTGATCCCGCATGCGCTCGAGTCGTTCGCGCGCGAGGCCGGCGTCACGCTCCATCTGCACGCGGAAGGGGCGAACGATCACCACGTGGCCGAGGCGACGTTCAAGGCCCTGGCGCGCGCGCTGCGGCGGGCGGTCGCGGACGATCCGCGACGGGTGGGCGTCGCGTCGACCAAGGGGAGCCTCGGGGGCCGGTCGACCGACACGACGTTGGCCGCTCCAGACGACGAAGACGCAGCGGTGGCGGACGTGGGTACGGCTGACGTGGCCGCGCCTCGCGCGGGCGGCGCTCACAAGGAGTCCCCTGAGCCATGACGGTCGACACGCGGCCGCCGGCACGGGCCGCCCGTCTCGACCCGGAACGCGCATCCGCGGGGCCGACGCTCTCGGTCGCGCTGGTGGACTACGGCGCGGGGAACCTCCTGAGCATCGGCCAGGCGCTCGCGCTGCTCGGGGCGGACGTGCGCACGGTGCGGGGCGCGGACGAGGTCAGCCGGCCAGATCTCGTCGTGGTACCTGGTGTCGGGGCCCAGGGTCCCGCGATGCGCCGTCTGCGGCGGGCCGGGCTGGATGCGGCGCTGGAGATGGCGGTGGCGACGGGCACCTGGTACCTGGGTATCTGTCTCGGCATGCAGCTGCTCTTCGGGCGCTCCGAGGAGGATGGCTCGCATGGCCTGGGTTGGATCGCCGGTGAGACGCGTCGGCTTCCGGCGGCGCCGCTCGTCCCGCACATCGGCTGGAACGCCGTCGAGGTCGTCCGGCCACACCCGATGTTGCAGGGGCTCCCGACCCGCGCTCCGATGTACTTCGTCCACTCCTACGCGCCCGTGCCGGCCGATCCGGGCCTCGTCGTCGCCGAGACCGAGCACGGCGGCCGGTTCGTCAGCGCCGTCGCAGACGGACGTCTGCTGGGCCTGCAGTTTCACCCCGAGAAATCGGGACGTGACGGGCTGCGTGTCCTCGCCAACGTGCTGCGGCTGGTCGGTGCGGGGCGCGTGCCGGACGGCGAGGCGGGCGCCTGATGCTGCTCCGCCGCGTGATGCCGTGCCTCGACGTACGCGACGGACGCGTCGTCAAGGGCACGCGCTTTGTCGACTTGACCGACGCGGGCGATCCCGCGGAACTCGCGGCGCGGTACGCCGACGCCGGCGCCGACGAGATCGTCTTCCTCGACATCACGGCCGTCGTGGAGGGACGCGCGACCCTGCTCGACGCCGTCGAGCGGACGGCGCGGAGAGCCTTCGTGCCGCTCACCGTCGGCGGTGGAGTGCGGTCGGTCGCGGACATGCGCGCGGTGTTGCGGGCGGGCGCCGATCGTGTCGCCGTGAACAGTGCCGCCGTGGCCGACCCCGGGCTGATCGACCGCTGTGCGCGGCGCTTCGGGCGCCAGTGCGTGGTGGTGTCGATCGATGCGCGACGGGTGGCTGCCAGCTCGGGGGTGGACGTCCTGCCGCCGGCGGATGCGAGTTCCCGGGCGGAACTGGACGCGGCTCCACGATGGGAAGTCGTCGTGCGGGGCGGTCGTCTAGGCACCGGCCGCGACGCCGTGGCCTGGGCTATCGAGGCCGCGGTCCGTGGCGCCGGCGAGATCCTGCTGACCTCGATCGATCGGGACGGCACCCGCGCCGGGTACGACCTCGAGCTGCTGCGGGCCGTGACGTCGGCGGTGTCGGTTCCGGTGGTGGCGTCCGGAGGAGCCGGCCGTCCCGAGGACCTGGTGGCAGCCATCGTGGAGGGTGGCGCCGACGCGGTCCTCGCGGCATCGATTTTCCACCGCGACCTGCACGGAATCGCCGCGGTCAAGCGGGCAATGGTGACGGCCGGGATCCCCGTGCGGCTCACGGAAGCGGCCTGATGGAGCAACAAGACGGCTGGGCCACAGACCGGCCGATCGATCCGACGACGGTGCGCTGGGGGCCGGATGGTCTGCTCCCCGCGGTGGTCCGCGATGCGGCCGATGGCGCGGTGCTGATGCTCGCGTACATGGACGCCGAGGCGCTTACCGCCACCCTCAAGACAGGCCTGGTGCACTTCCACTCGCGAAGGCGTGGACGGCTTTGGCGCAAGGGCGAAACGAGCGGCAACGTGCTCCGGTTGCGTGGTCTGGCACTCGACTGCGACGCCGACGCACTCTTGGTGACCGCGGAGGCGACGGGGCCGGCCTGTCACACGGGCGCGCGCAGCTGTTTCGAGGCAGGCGTTGCGGGTGCTGGTCGATCTGGGGCGCCAACCCCGGCCCCACAAGGCTTTGCCTGGCTCGAAACGCTCTGGGCGACGATCGCCAGGCGCGCTGCCGACCGGCCCGTCGGCTCGTACACCGCTCGGCTCCTCGATGGCGGGGTGGATGCCGTGGCGCGCAAGGTGACCGAGGAGGCGACGGAGGTCCTCCTCGCGGCCCGCGATGACGCCGAGGCGGAGCGTGGCTCGCGTCGCGCCGACCGCGTGCACACGCGGGGCGCGCTCGCGGCCGAGACGGCCGACCTGCTCTACCACACGCTGGTGCTCTGTGCCGAGCGCGGCCTCGATCCCCGCGAGGTGCTCGGCGTCCTGCAGGCGCGGCACCGCCCTTGACCCGCGGCGAGCCCGGACGCCGTGGCAAGGAGAGAGGCGCCGGGTGGCGGCGTGGCCCGGATGCCGCCGGCGCCGGACCGGCGTCCGGACGAGCACCCTCTGGCGATGCGTACTCACGGCGGTGATAATCGGCGGGACGCACCGGCATCCGGATGGCAAGCCGGGCCGGGCGCACCGCTCGAGGCGACACGGGCTCGGATCCGGAGCGGGTAGGAGCGGGTATCGGAGCGCGTGCGTGTCAGGTGCGCGGGGGGACGACCTTGCCCAGCGACGAGATTCTCTCAGCGATCGCCCAGAGCCGTCTGGCGGGCTTGCCTGCCGACCTCCTCGAGCGAGTGACGACGGACGCACTCCGCCTCGACGTGCCGGCCGGCATGACGTTGGTCCGAGAGGGGGATCGCGGCCAAGTCGCCGACCTCGTCCTGCAGGGTCTCATCCGTACGTACATCACCGCGCCGAGCGGTCGCCAGATCACTATTCGATACAGTCGTACGGGATCGTTGCTGGGCATTGCCACGCTCTTCGTGCCTGCCACCGAATCGCTCGGCCTCCAGGCGCTCGTGGACTCCCGCATCTTGGTCCTCCGGCCTGCGATCCTGCAGGCGCTGGCGCGCAGTGACGTCCACGTCGCCTGCGCGCTGCTCGGCGAGACCAGCGACCGGGCCATGGCCTACATCGAGGAACTGGGCGGTCACGCGTTCGCCTCGTTGCGCCAGCGACTCGTGCGCCACCTCCTGGACCTCGCGACCGTCGAAGCCGACCAGGCGAGGAACGAGATGGTCGTCGCCCGCGTCAGCCAGCAAGAACTCGCCGACGCCGCCGGCACCGTGCGCGAGGTGGTCGTGCGGATGCTGCGGGATCTGCGCCGGGAGGGGCTCGTGGAGACGGGCCGCGACGGCATCATCTTGCTCGACCCCGCACGGCTGCACGCCGCGACCTGGTCCCGCTCACGGTAGACGGCGACGGCCAGCCAAGTGGGAGACGAAGCCTCGCCGCTCCCCGAGGAGGAGGAGGAGGAGGAGGAGGAACGCAGGTTCCAGTGCAACGGACCTTTCGTCGCTGACGTGGTGCCCCTCGTTGGTGATCCTCGGGTCACTGTGCGGTCGTCGAGCACGACAGCCCGTCCCACGTCCCAGGAGGAGCTGCAATGAGACCCCTCAGCCAACCATCGGGCGCTGCCGACGGCCTCGCCCGCGAGGCCAGGCGCGCCATGGGCGATCGCTTTGGCGGCGCCATCGTCGGGCCGGCCCACGCCGACTACGACACGGCGCGCCGGGTCTGGAACGGCATGATCGATCGCTATCCGGCGTTGATCGTGCGC
>JAKAMV010000563.1 GCA_021812735.1 Chloroflexota bacterium
GACCACACCGACCTGCCGGGGGGGCGGCGCCAGCTGGCTGCCGCAGACCCCGAGGGCAGGCTGCGCCCGATCGGACTCCAGGCGATCGAGATCGGCCCCGATTCGATCGACGCGCTGCCCGCACTCGTGCGGCGGCTCGCCCGACCGGGGCCGATCGTGGTGATCGGCGATCCAACGGTGATGCGCCGGGGCGAGGACGACCTCAAACCGCGCGTCGTCGAGATGCTGCAACAGGTGGGCGAGGTTCGCCACCGCGTGATCGGCGCTGGTCGGGCCGAGGTCCACGCCGACGATGCGGCGCTGGCTGAGGGCGACGCGGCCATCGCCGGGGCGGGGATCGTGGTGGTCGTCGGCTCCGGGACGATGTGCGACATCGGCAAGGACACCACGCACCGCGCCGGCGACGTGCCGCTCCTCGTCGTCCAGACCGCGGTGTCGGTCAACGCGTTCTCCGACGACATGTCCGTCCTGGTTCGCGACGGGGTCAAGCGGACCACGCCCACGCGATGGCCCGACGGCCTCCTCATCGACCTAGGCGTCATCGCGGACGCGCCCGCGGACATGAACCGGGCTGGCTTCGGGGAGCTCGCGGCGATGTTCACAGCGCCCGCCGACTGGTACCTCGCCGGCGCCCTCGGGATGGACGACGCCTGGCACCCCGCCCCGGTCGCCCTGTTCCGACGTGAGGGTGCCGCTCTGCTCGCGGCCGCGGACGCGGTCCACGAAAGGGAGCCCGCGGCGCTCGCGCTGCTCGCCCGGCTGATGACCCTCTCGGGGATGGCGCTCGGCATCGCCGGCAAGACGGCACCGATCTCAGGCAACGAGCACATCGTGAGCCATCTGCTCGACATGGACGCCGAGGCGGCCGGCCGTCCGCTCGCCTTCCACGGCGCCCAAGTGGGCGTGGCGTCGCTCTTCATGGCGCTTGCATGGGACGATACGCTGCGGACGTTCGACCCGTCCGCGGTGGACGTGGACGCGTGCTACCCGGACCCGGCGGCGGTCGAGGCGAGCGTGCTCGCCGCGTTCGGGCAGCTCGATGCTTCCGGCGCGGCGGCTCGCGAGTGCTGGCATGACGTGGAGCGCAAGCTGGCACGGTGGCGCGCCGCCCGACCGCAGTTCGAGGCGTTCCTCGTCGAATGGCCGCGGCACCGCCAGGCGATGGAGGCCCTGGTCATCGACCCCGCCGAGCTCGTTGCTGCCGTTCGCCGCTCGGGCGCGCCTGCCCGATTCTCCGAGCTCGAGCCGGCTGTTGGGGCGGATCTCGCCCGCTGGGCCCTCACGAGCTGCCATTTGATGCGCGATCGGTTCGTGCTCGCGGACCTGCGGTCGGTCACCGGGTCATGGGCTGCGACAGACATCGATCGGCTCCTCGCCCGGGCCGCCGAGCTGGGGGCGGGACTGTGATGGCTGATGCCGCGCTGACGCCGCAGGGTGCGCCCGGCGACCTGTCCGCGCCGGCAGACCGCGTCCTCCGTCGCTTCGACGGCTACGTGTTCGACCTCGACGGGACCATCTACCTCGGCGACGCCCTCCTGCCCGGGGCGCTCGACGCCGTGCTAACGCTCCGGGCGGCCGGCAGCCAGACCGTGTTCCTGACGAACAAGCCGCTCGAGGCGCCCTCGGCGTACGCCGCCAAGCTGACCAAGCTCGGGATCCCCACCGGCCCGCACGAGGTGGTCTCCTCGACCGACGCGCTGCTGCGATACCTGCGCGACCACGCTCCCAGCGCCCGGCTCTTCCCCGTCGCCGAGCCGCTCCTCTGGGAGCTCCTCGGGGAGGCGGGCTGGGAGCTGACCAGCGATCCCAGCCGCGTCGACGTGGTCGTCGTCTCCTTCGACCGGACCTTCGACTACGCGAAGCTGCAAGTCGCATTCGACGCCGTCCGTGCCGGCGCCCGGATCGTCGCAACCAACCCCGACGCCTACTGCCCGGTGCCTGGTGGCGGGTTGCCCGACTGCGCTGCGATGCTCGCCGCCATCGAGGCGTGCAGCAGCGGCAAGGCGGAGGCCATCGTGGGCAAGCCGAGTCCGCACATGGCGGCCACCCTGCTCGAGCGACTGGCGCTGGTGGCGGACCGGACGCTGCTCGTCGGCGACCGCCTCGCAACCGACATGCGCATGGCCCGCGAGGCCGGGATGGCCTCCGCCCTCGTCCTTACGGGCGCGACGACGCGGGACGACGTCGCCCGCAGCCCGTTCACGCCGAGCTACGTCCTCGACTCAATCGCCGGGATCGTCCCGCCAGGCCTGCTCATCCGCCCGTCCTAGCTCAGGAGCCCACTGCATGGCCGAGTTCATCTTCATGCTCACCCATCACGACGCGACGGTCGCCGACGCCCTCGAGGTCTACGACGAGCTGCGCCACACCGGGCTGCGCCACGTTGGATTCAAGGACATCGGCGCGAGTGTGGAGACCCTCACCGAGCTGTGCCGGCGCATGCACGACGACGGGCGCACGGTCTACCTCGAGGTCGTGAGCGTCACGGCCGAGGACGAACTGCGGTCGATCCGGGCCGCCCAGGAGATCGGCGTCGACATCGTGATGGGCGGCACCCATGTCGACGCGGCGCTCGGGGCGCTCGAGGGCTCCGGGCTGCACTACATGCCGTTCCCCGGCCGCATCGTCGGCCACCCGTCGATCCTCGAGGGCACGGTCGACGAGATCGCCGCGTCAGCACGCGACCTCTCGTCGCGGGCTGGTGTGTGGGGTCTGGACCTGCTCGCGTACCGCCATGCCGAGCCCGTCGAGCCGATCATCGGCGCGGTTGTCAAGGCGTCGGCCGGGCCGGTTGTCGTCGCCGGATCCATCGACTCAGCGGAGCGCATCGAGGCGGTGACCCGCCTTGGCGCCTGGGGCTTCACCATCGGCGGGGCCGTGTTCGAGCGGGTGCTGCCCGCCGGCCCGAGCCTGAGCGAGCAGGTTGACTGGGCGCTCCGGATCGCGGCGGAAGCGGAGGCGCTCGTGCGATGAACGCAAGCTCCTCGACCGGGCCAGCCGAGGACGCGACCGCACTGGTGATAGCCAAGCCGGGGCCCATGTCGGCGAATGACGGCCTGGCCGCGCTGGACGGCGCCTCGTTCGACGGGGTCGTCATCGGGGTAGGCATCCTCGGCGCGGGCACTGTCCGCGAGTTCGCTGGGCGCGGCCGTCGCACGCCGGTGGTCGACAGGCGCCACGTCGGCTGGGCACCACCAACCGCTCGACGCGACTGGTCCACGGCGGGCTTCCTGTTCCTGGCTGCCCGTCATCAGGGGCCGACTTGGGTCGAGGTGGGCGTGCGGTCGCCCATGTCCCGGGAGGGCTCCGCGGGGGCGGTCAGCCGCAAGCACCTGCTCGTCGACCACGCCACCGAGGGGGCCGCCGGTCTCACGACCGTCGCCCGGGGGCAAGCTCACCGCATGGCGGTCGATTGCTGCGGACGTGGTCGACGCCGCGACAGGGCAGAGGGACCGGTCCGCGCTCGAGCCGCCCTCGCTGCGATGCGCGCCTTGCGCAAACGACCGCCACCACCGAGTCGCAACCGCCAAGTCGCGTCCGGCATCCCGCCGTCCGCCCCCCCCAGGTGCCGCCCGGTCCTCGGGCCCAGCACTCCCGGGCCTTCGATGCCGGCAGCGGGTGGGTGCGCGGTGCTTCCAATCTCGCGGATCCATCACCCGGCAGCAAGGCGTAACGTTGAGCGTGGTCGGCTCGCACCCCATGTCTGGCGGGAAACCGTTGCCGACGCGTTCGGCGGGCGATCTCGCACCGATGTCCGGGCGCGAGGTGCTGCCGAGGCGCGGGGCGGGCGAGCGCCAGGGGCTCGCGCGGAGCCGCGATTGGCGCGACACTGACAGGACCGCCCGTCACGACCGCCGGAGGCACCCATGACCTACCAGCCTGCAGCCGACCGCTACGACACGATGACCTACGCCTTCTGCGGCCGCAGCGGCCTCCAGCTGCCGCGCCTGTCGCTCGGGCTGTGGCACAACTTCGGCGACACGACGCCCGCCCAGACGCAGCGCGAGATGGTGTGGACCGCCTTCGACCTTGGCATCACCCACTTCGACCTCGCCAACAACTACGGGCCGCCCTACGGCTCGGCTGAAGTCAACTTCGGGCGGATCCTGCGCGAGGACCTGGCGGCGCACCGCGACGAGCTGGTGATCAGCAGCAAGGCCGGCTGGGACATGTGGCCGGGCCCCTACGGCCAGGGCGGCGGGTCGCGCAAGTACGTGCTCGCCAGCCTCGACCAGAGCCTGCGGCGCGTCGGTGTCGAGTACTTCGACATCTTCTACAGCCACCGCTTCGACCCCGACACGCCCCTCGAGGAGACGATGGGCGCGCTCGCCCACGCGGTCCGCCAGGGCAAGGCGCTATACGTGGGCATCTCGTCGTACTCAGCCGGGAAGACTCGCGAGGCGGCGGAGCTCCTGCGCGGCGAGGGCGTGCCGCTGCTGATCCACCAGCCCTCGTACAACATGTTCAACCGGTGGGTCGAGCCCGAGCTGCTCGGCGCGCTCGAGGAGGTGGGCGCCGGGATGATCGCGTTCACCGCGCTCGCCCAGGGGCTCCTGACCGGCAAGTACCTCGACGGGATCCCGGCCAACGCCCGGGTCAACCAGCCGGGCGGCGACTCGTTCAGGCGCTCCGCCCTCTCGGACGAGAACCTCGCCCGCGTGCGCGCCCTCAACGCGATCGCCCAGCGGCGCGGCCAGTCGCTCGCCCAGATGGCGCTCGCGTGGGTGATCCGCGACCCGCGCGTCACGACCACGCTGATCGGCGCCAGCTCGCCCGACCAGATCCGCGAGAACGTGGGGGCGCTGGCGAACCCCTCGTTCAGCGCCGACGAGCTGGCCGAGATCGACCAGTACGCGGTCGAGAGCGGCGTGAACCTGTGGGCGAAGCCGAGCACGGACCAGCGGCCGTAGCGCCCACGCCCGCCCGTCTACAATCGGATGGCGTCCCGGACCCGTCAGCGAACAGATCCTCGGGCACCCGCCCGACCACCTTGCGAGGTCTCACCATGACCGACGATCCCGAGCTCGCGCGCTCGCTTGCCGACGGCCGCGACCACTACCCGGTCCCGTTCCTCCAGAACCTCATCGACAACGGCGAGGGCTGGCAGTCCGAGAGCGAGCTGGGGCAGGCCATCGTCAAGGCGCTCGAGGATGGCACCTGCGTCCTGGGCCCGGTGTCGCACCGCGACTATCACGGCGGCGTCGTCCCGGCCCGCAGCGACGTTGCGGCGGGCGCCAAGGGGAGCCTCGAGTACGCGAACCGGCTTCGGGCCGAGCGCGCCGCGCCGCTCCTGGTCGAGAACGGGGACGGGACGGTCTCCGAGGCGAAGTAGCGCGAGGGCCGACCGTCTCGCTCGCACGTCCGGCCGCCGGCTTCCGGAATACTCGCCAGGCGGAGTGCCATGCGACACGGAGCGCCGCGACACGCGCGGTGAGAGTATTGCGTTGCCTCGATGCCGGAACACTCCCCTCGCGAGTATTGCGGGCGAGGAGCCCGCATGGCACTCATCCGGGCGTGTTCCAGACATCGCGGCACTCGCTGGGTTGATCGTCGTGCCGGTCGCGATCCTGGCCGTGCCCGTCACGGCGTTCCGGCGTCGGGATCGGCCTGACCCGCGCGCTCCTCGCTGAGCGCCTCGCCCGGGGCGAGATCACGCGCGATGAGTTCGACGTCGCCATGGGCGCGCTGGGGACCGGCGCCGCGTCCACGACCTCGGGCTCGGCCGGGCGCGGCGCGGGGCCATCCGCGTGAGCTGACGTCTGTGCGGTCCGCGGGCCGAGGCGGTCTGGCCCGCTCGCGGGAGCCTAGAGGCCACGGCCGGTACCATCGTGCCGACACGCCGCGCCGAACCAGGGAGCCGCCCCATGACCCGCCCCAACGTGCTCACGCTGCGCCGATGGCGCGAGCTCGATTCCGCTGAGCAGGCACGCATCATGGGCCGCGCGACGGCGACGATCCTCGACCCGAAGCTCCTCGCCCAGATCGGCGAGATCTACGCTGACGTCGCGGCCCGCGGCGACCAGGCAGTGGCGGACGCGACGGCGAAGTGGGACAAGGCGACCGTGCGCGCCGACGAGCTCCTGGTCAGCCAGGCGGCGATCGACGAGGCCCACGCCGGCATCGACCCCGCCCTCCTCGACGCCATCCGGGTCGCCATCGCGCAGGTCCGCGCCTTCAACGAGGCGCAGCTGGCCGCGTCGCCGGACTGGCGCCTTGAGACGCGACCGGGCGTCGTGGTGGGGGAGCGCCACCACCCCATCCCCTCGGCCGGCCTGTTCGTCCCCTGCGGCAAGGGCTCGTTCCCGAGCGTGCTGGTGATGATCGGCGTGCCGGCGCTCGTGGCCGGGGTCAGGGAGATCACGGTCATCGTGCCGCCGGTGCCGGGGACGGACCGCGTGGACCCCGGCGTGCTGGCGACGGCGAAGGAGCTCGGGATCACGCGCATCGTCCGTGCCAACGGCCCGGCCGGGATTGCGGCGGTGGTGCTGGGGACCCAGACGATCGGCCGGGTCGCGAAGGTGGTCGGGCCCGGCTCGCCCGCGGTCACCGCGGCCCAAGTGCTCGCCCTGCTGCACGGCGTCGGGACGAACATGCTGTGCGGGCCGTCGGAGTCGCTGGTGCTGGCCGACGATTCGGCCGACATCGTGCGCCTGGCGGCTGACCTGGTCAACGCGGCCGAGCACGGCGCCGATTCGGCCGCGCTGCTGGTGACTGACTCGCTGGCGTTGGTCGAAGCCGTCGACGCCGAGATGGCCAAGCAGATCGCCGCCCTGCCCGAGCAGCGCGCGTCGTACGCCCGTTCCGCGCTGTCAAGCCTCGGCGGCGCCTTCCTGTTCGACACGATGGACGAGGCGACCGCGTTCGCCGGCGACTACGCGCCCGAGCACATGCAGATCGCGACCCGCGATCCCGAG
>JAKAMV010000564.1 GCA_021812735.1 Chloroflexota bacterium
CACCGCATGGAGCAGATCACGTTCCGCCAGGCGCGTGGAGACTGCGAGGTCGCTATCGCCGCGCATCAGCGCGTACGCCGGGGTCCTCCGCTCCTTCGGCTCGACGGCCTCCTCCCCCCAGAGGTCGAGGAGCGCCCCGGGGGACGTCACCCGGCGGGTCTTGCGCGGCCCGCGGCCTTCCGCCGCGAGCACCGTCGCTTGCTCCAGCCGGGTGAACACGCGATGGGCGAGCGCGGTCGACACGCCTGCGCGCTCGGCCATGGCATCGATCGTCCACACCCGCTCCGGCTCGAGGATGAGCGCCTGAGCGATGAGGCTCGCCTTGCCGGCGAGTCGCGGCAACGACGAATTGCGCGGTCCGGCGACGACCTCGGCCGAGGCGGTGAACGACCCGGCCCGCACGAGGGACCCGGTGCGCACGTGCAGCCCCGGCACGTCGATCGCGGCGTTTCCCGCGGCGTCAACGTAGCCGATGCCGTGTGCCTCGAGGATCTCGCGCGCGACGGACGTGGTCGTCCTGGCCACGACCACAAGCGGCTCGGGTCGGCCGGCGTGTCCGGCCTCGATCGAGCGGGCGACCACCGGGTCGACGTGGGCCTTCTGCTCCACGCGCAGGATGAGGCCGGCGTCGGGGAACCGGAGGCTGCCATCGTCGGCGGAGCCGGGCGGCGTCTCACCGACCTCCGGGGCGCCTGGCAGGGCCCGCAGCAGGGTCACAGCCCACGCGGCGAGGCCCTCGTTCTTTACAGAAACACTGTTCTTCACAATGTCTGTAAAGATAGCCCAAGGTGTAAAGATGTCAAGGGCAGTCGCGCGGCGGCCGAGGCCCGCCGGTCAAACAAGCGGGATCTTGGCCAGGCGCACGAACTCGAAGATGTCCACGCACTGCACGTCGAGCTCGCGGCAGACATATGGAATCTGGGGCTTGTCCTCAGTGCCGTGTCCCTCGCTCGTGACGACAGTTGCACCCACGACCTTCGCCGTTGCGATTACGAACGGATCTGCCCGTGAGCGCAGCTTGCGCGAGTCCACGAGGCGGCCCCATCGGGCCATGATCTCCGTCACCACCGCCTGGACCTCGTCCGTGAGGGGGTGCCAGGACGAGATGTTTGCCTGGGTCCATGACCAAAGGCCGTCATCCGCGCGCTGTATCTCCTCGCGCACCTCCTCGGATGCGACGGCGCGGCCGCGAATGACCATCTCCGGCAGGCTTCGCCAATAACCCGGGGCCAGGTCAGGCGCGTAGTAGCCCTTCCACGGGTTGATGAAGGCAGAGGTGTCGAGACACCAGGTTCGCTCCTCGGTCACTGCTCGCCGCCTGTGAGCATGTCCGGGCCTGCGAGCCTCGTCTCAATCGCAGACAGGTGCTTGAGCTTCACCCCGAGCAGCTCTGACAAGTCGCCGCCCGTGAGCGCGTTGGCGTGATAGGCGTCAATGACGAGGCGGGCGAATGGTTTGCCGACGTCGCGCACGGTCATCACCGCCACGCCCGGCCGACCCGTGGCCTTGGCGGTCGGCTCCGTGGGAAGTGCAGCCCGCCAGCGGCGGTAGAAGCCGAGGTTCGTGCGATTAAGCGTGAGAAGTCGGCGCAGGACCACCTCGGCGCTAACTCGGAACGCCCGCGCTAGACGTGCGAGGTCGGCGTCCGACCATGTCGAGGCGGCGCCGGCACGTGCTACGAGCGGATCGGTGAGCAGCGCGTCGGATGGGACGAGAAGCGCGCCGGCGAAGGCATTTGACAGGACCTCGGCATTGATCGCCGGGTCTGACGGGCGCGCGAACTCGGCAAGATCGCAGCTCCCGCCTTCGCCGAGCAGCAGGTGTCCGAGCTCGTGAATGAGTGTGAAGATCCGGGCGTTCGGTGACTCGCCGCCGTTGAGAGCAATGACCGGAAGCACCGGCTCGCTGATCGAGAACCCTCGGACCTCCCCGGACTCGACCCCCGAGAAGTGGAAGACCAGCACTCCGAGTCTCTCGACCGCGTTCTTCCAGCCGTTCAGTGCCGCGTAGCCGTCGTGCCAGCCTTGTTGTTCACGGAGGGAGACCCCGAGAAGCGCACGGGCGCTGGCTGCGAGCACGTCGGGATCGCCGATGCCCCGACCCGAGCCGACGAAGGTGGCAGGCGGCGTCTCGGGTTCGAGCTCGAGCGCCACATCCCGCCGGTAGTCGGCGACTCGAAGCGCGAGCAGTAGCGCCGTTGAGAAGTCGATCGGAGGCTGGCCCGGCAGTCGGCGGTAGTCCTTGGCGATCGTGAAGCTGCGCGGCGGCGCGGGCAGATAGAAAGCTGCCAGGGGACGGTGGTAGAGCTTGGCGATCTCTCTGAGCTGCCGGATAGTCGGTTGGGCCGCACCCGTCTCCCAGGCGAGGAGCACGTCGGGCTTGACCCCGGCGCGCTTGGCGGCCTTGTCCACGCTGACGTTCGCCGTGCGGCGTGCCCACTCCGCCATGGCGGGGTTGATGCGCGCAAGCTGGCGAGGGGGGCGTACGGGCGTCCGCACAACTTCGGCAGGCACGGAACTGTCGACCTCTGAACTCGGGCCCCAGACGGAGAGCTGGCCCTCGTCCTTGCTACCCCCGCCGCGCGACGGCTTGTTTGTCACGGTGTCCTCATTCATGTGGGACCGGCGCGACCGATCCTCCCAATCACCGATGCGGAGGTCATCGCGCCGGGTGGCCCGATCGGCCTCTCAAGCCGCCCTCTCAATCGGCCCGGACAGCAGGCGGGGCAGTAGGAGCTCGCGAATGTCTGCAAGAGTGTTCGATTCGCGGCCCGCCAGCGTGATCCGCTGGAACATCGGACCGACGACGTCGCCGAATCGTCTTGCGAGTTCAGGCGGCGGCGTCCGGATCTCGAACTCACCGATCGCGGCAGCCGATACCCGCTGGCGGCCGCTGGACCCGTTCATCCGCGCCACGGCATAGCTGACGAAGTCGGGTTGGCGGGCCAAGCAGTAAGCAAATGGATCCGGAAGGGGGTCGCGGGGTCTGAGCACGATGTACTCGGTCGAGCCCCATCCGCGCTCGCCAGGCGCCAAGAAGTCCACGAGTGCCGTCTTGCCGTTCTCGAGACAGGGAGTGATGCGGGCGAGCAGCGTGTCGCCGTTCTCGAACCGCGCTCCCGAACCGGGGATCCGCGTAGCTATCGCGAGGGCGGATGGACCGCTGGTCGGCATGTTCGCCATGTCCAGGTATGGCGCAGGTGCTGTTCGGGGCAGCGGACGCATGGGGTTCACATCGAACACATCCGCCAGTCGGAATCCTGGCCAGGAGGCGGCCACAGGACTAGAGATGAACCAGTCCTGAAAGATCGCCCGCGCCGCTTGATCCAGCCGCTCAGTTCGCTGGCGGTTCAGCTCGATCTTGTCGTCAAGCGCGCCGAGGATGCCGGCGATGCGCCACTGTTCAGCGATCGGCGGGAGCCGAAACTCGAAATCAAGGATCTGCTTGGCGCTGATGTGCGGGATCGTAGTGCCCGTCTGAACCGACAGGATGTGGTCTGTGAAGGAACGGCTCGCAATGACATGTTTCAAGTACCGACGGTCGAGCCGAGAGCCTCCGCGGATCCGGCTCACCCGCTGGACGAGCAGTGACGGAAGGTCACTCTCCCGGACGGCGGCGAACTTGAGGCCGGCCTCAATCCAAGGGCGGTCCATCGCAAGAATGACGTCGTCGCGCTGGAGCCAGTAGTCGTCTAGGCCGTCTACCCGCCGAGCCGGCCATCGTTTGGCGCCACCCCATCTGAGGGCGCCCTGCCCAACATTGTCACCGCGAAGTAGCCGAGGATCAGCTTGGTTCTCGGTGAACTCCGCGCTGGGAAAGGGATACCCGGCCAGAAGATCCGCCACCTCGCCTAGCCGCACCGTCGGCCACTCACTCACCGAAGCCGAGCTCCTGCAGATTTGCCTCGATCAGCGCGTCGAGCCGTCGTGCCTCGGCCGTCTGCTCACGCAGGATCGAAGAGAGGCGCGCCATCTTGTCCTCGAACGGCTCGTCGTCCTCCTCGGCATCGGCGGCTCCGACGAAGCGCCCCGGCGTCAGGACGTAGCCATGGCCGCGGATCTCGTCGAGCGTGGCTGATCGGCAGAAGCCGGGCTCGTCCGCGTACTCGGCAGCGTCGAGGTCGCCGCGCCAGGCGTGGTATGTGCCGGCAACCCAGGCGATCTCAGCGTCGTTCAGCTCGCGATGGGTCCGGTCCACGAGCGAGCCGAGCTTGCGGGCATCGATGAACAGCGTCTCGCCCCGCCGGTCGCGGAAGCGGCCGTTGCGCTTGTCGCGGGCGAGGAACCAGAGGCAGACCGGGATCTGGGTCGAGTAGAAGAGCTGCCCCGGCAGCGCGACCATGCAGTCGACGAGGTCGGCCTCGACGATGTTCTTGCGGATCTCGCCCTCGCCCGACTGGTTGGACGACATGGAGCCGTTCGCCAGCACGAACCCTGCGCTCCCGGTTGGCGCGAGGTGGCTGATGAAGTGCTGGACCCAGGCGAAGTTCGCGTTGCCGGCCGGCGGCACGCCGTAGACCCAGCGCCTGTCGTCCTTCAGGAGCGCCCCCCGCCAGTCCGAGTCGTTGAACGGCGGGTTGGCCAGGACGTAGTCGGCCTTGAGGTCCGGGTGACGGTCGTTGTGAAAGGTGTCGCCGTGCGCGATCTGGGCGTCGATGCCGCGAATCGCCAGGTTCATCTTGGCCAGGCGCCAGGTCGTGTAATTGGACTCCTGGCCGTAGATGCTGATGTCGCCGATGCGTCCGGCATGGGCCTCGATGAAGCGCTCGCTCTGGACGAACATGCCGCCGCTGCCGCAGCACGGGTCGTAGACGCGGCCCTTGTACGGGGCGAGCATCTCGACGAGCACGCGGACGACGTGACGAGGCGTGTAGAACTGGCCGCTTTGCTTGCCCTCGGCGGACGCGAACTGGGCGAGGAAGTACTCGTAGACGCGACCCAGTGTGTCCTTGGCCCGATCAGCTGGCGCACCGAGGGCGATGTCCGACACGAGGTTGATGAGCTGTCCCAGGCGCGCCTTGTCCAGGCCGGGCCGGGCGTAGTCCTTGGGCAGCACACCCTTGAGCGAGGGGTTGTCGCGCTCGATGGCAGCCATCGCGTCATCGACGAGGGTGCCGATCGTCGGCTGCGGTGCGGCGGCCTTGAGGGCCGTCCAACGCGCTTCCTTGGGCACCCAGAAGATCGTGGCGGCCCGGTACTCGTCGGGGTCCTCGGGATCGGCGCCGTGCGCCTGATCGGCCTCGAGCTCGGCGTGCTTTGCCTCGAAGGCGTCGCTGATGTACTTGAGGAAGATCAGGCCCAGGACGACGTGCTTGTATTCGGCAGCGTCCATGTTGTTGCGCAGGGCATCGGCGGCCTGCCAGAGCTTCGCCTGGAAGCCGAGGTTCGCGCCCGTCTCCCGAGTGCCAGCCGTCCGAGATCGTGCCAAGGGTCAGATCCTCTGCTTTTCGACCAGGTCAGTCTATCGGCGGCGTTCAGGGTCCGATCGGAGACGTCCGCACGCAGCAGGCTGGTCTCGCGGCCGCGTAGTAGCGCTTGGCTGTGGCGCGCCACAGCGCGAAGGTGTGGCCATGAACGCGAGGCCGGGAGCCCGGGGCATGAGGTTTCGCGCCCTGCCGCGCTCGCTCGACGAGATCGGCGGCCTGCGGGCAGCCCGCTGGATCCGGGAGTCGACCGCCGGCCAGTACGACCGCTACGGCCCGGCGAGCCAGCGCGAGCAGCAGGACCGGTTCATCGAGCGTCACGGCCTCGTCGACACCGGGCTCGTCTACCAGGTCGCCCACAGCGGTCGCACCGTCTGGCGCTCCGCGACGATGGCGACCATGGTCGACGACCTCCGGTCCGGGCGCTTCGACCTCCTACTCACGGGGTACTCGGACCGCTGGCAGCGCAACCTGCGTCGGACCCTCGAGCTTCTGGAGGACGAGCTGCACCCGAATAGCGTCGCACTCGTCATGTGCGACCGCAAGATCCTCTCTTCCGACCCCTCCGACTGGGACGAGCTGATCTCCGAGGCGGCTGGGGCGGAGAAGTACAGCCGCCGGCTCTCCGAGCGCATCACCGAGGGCTACGCCGCGAAGTTCGAGCAGGAGCAGGATCCGGGCGGCCACGCCGCCGTCGGCTTCCGACGGCGGGCCGAGCCACCGCACACCCTCGAGATCGACCCGGAGCGGATGGCGGTCGTCGTCAGCCTGTTCGAGCGGTACGCCCTCGGCACCGTCAGCGCGAAGCAGCTTGAGGCCGAGACCGGCCTCGCCGCCACGCGCATCCGGATGATCCTCATGAACCCGCTCTACAACGGCTGGATCCGGCGTCACCGCGGGAGGAACGAGACGCGGCGTCCAGCCCCGTGGCGGGCGAACCCTCCGGTGTCCGACGAGCTGTGGGGGCGGGTGGAGGAGGTCCGCCGCACCAAGACCCGTGGTGGGGGACCGAAGAACTGGGACCGCGTCGACCTGCTGGGTGGCCTGCTCGAGTGCGTCTGTGGTCGACGGCTCCGGAACGACGGCACGTTCGCCGACGGCCGCCACCGCAAGCAGCACGCCAACCCGTGTCATGCCTGGGGTCGCAAGGCTCGCCTCGGCGATGCGACCTGGGAGGCGCCGGTGCTGGCCCAGGTCGCCGGCATCGCGCTCGACGACACCACCTTGGCGTCCGTCGTCGCCGCTCTCGGGTCGCACCAGCAACCGGTCGCGATCGACCGAGGGCGGATCGACCGGCAGATCCGCGAGCTGGCGTTGGAGCACGCGGGCGGGGGTCTCGGCGACGAGACATACCTGACCCGCCTCAAGGCGCTCCGCGAGCAGCGGGACGCCATCGAGGAGCGAACGGCGCCGGGCCTACCTAGCAAGCGCGCAGTCGAGTGGCTGCGGGCCCTCGGCGAGTCCTTCCAAGCCGC
>JAKAMV010000565.1 GCA_021812735.1 Chloroflexota bacterium
GGCGCCGAGGGCGCGGCCTCCGCGTTCGCGGTGGCGCGGACCGCGGACGGGGACGCCGGCCCATCACCGTCGCGCCTCATCTGGTCGAATCCATGGCTCCCGGCCAGCGCGCCTCAGCAGAGGGGCGCGGAGCCCGGCGACCCCGCCCCGGCCGGGTCGCCGGTCCAGCGCGCGGCCGTGCCCGGATCCACGCCGCCGGCTTGGACCCGTGCACCGGGCGTCGCCCGCTCCACGGGCCCCCTGCCCGCATCACCGTCGCTGCCGGCGGGGTTCACGTCGCGTCCTGGAGCGCTGCGGGTCGGCCCGGCGATCGCGCGCAGCGCCGCCTCCGCGACACCGCCTCCCGCCACGGCGTCCACCAGCGGCGAGGCCGCGCCCGATCGCGTCGCGGCGGCGGGTGGCGGTGCTGGGACGACCTCCGCCGAGGCCATCGTCGCTCGCTCCGCCGCCGACAGCGAGCCCGTCCACCTCGCCCCGCTCCAGAGGGTGGAGGCGCCGACCGAGGAGGGGGCGTCCACCGGGCTTGGAGGCGGCGGCGCGGCGTCCAGCCCTGGAGGCGAGAAGGAGTTGGAGGAGCTGGCGCACAAGCTGTACGACCGGATCAGCCTGCGCCTGCGCCACGACCTGCTCGTCGAGCGCGAGCGTGCAGGAACGCTCGTGGACCGGGGGTTCTGAGATGCAGCGCCTCGCCGCCGGCATTCGTCAGGAGGTCGTCCGGTGACCGAAGCCTCGACCCCGACCGCGCTCGGCCTGCGCTTCCACGTGACCATCGACGGCAAGGACAGCCTCGGCGACTGGACCAAGTGCGAGGGCCTGACCGTCGAGTACGAGGTGTACGAGTACAAGGAGGGCGGGATCAACACCAGTATCCAGCGCCTTCCGGGCCGGGCGAAGTACCAGAATCTCAAGCTGACCCGACCGATCACGAAATCGACGGCCGACGTCGCGGCATGGCTGGCCAAGGTGAAGCCGGACATGGACCGCACGACGGCCAAGGTCGCCGTCCTCGACGAGGCCGGCACGGAGATCGCCTCGTGGTCGTTCAGCGGCGTCTTCCCCGTCAAGTGGACGGGGCCCACCCTCGACGTCGGGCAGAACCAGGTCGCGACGGAGGCCCTCGAGCTGGCCCATCTGGGCTTCCTGGACGGGTAGCACGATGGCCGACGACGGGATCAAAGCCGCGATGCTGCGCGTGGTCGAGGGCACGGTGTCCGGCCCGACGGAGCTCGGGTTCCACTTCAACCCCGGCGAGTACACGGTGGACAAGAGCGCCAGCTGGTCACGGCCCCAGATGAAGGGCGGCAAGCAGACCGGCAAGCCGGAGTTCCAAGGCGCCAACGCGCAGACGCTCAGGATGGAGGTCCTGTTCGACCAGTACATGTCCAGCTCCGGCGGCGGCGATGTGGCCAAGTCGGTGAACACGCTGATCGAGTGGGTGAAGCCCACCGACGACTCGGTCAAGAAGAAGAAGCCGCAGCCTCCGATCGTGGTGTTCGAGTGGGGCGACAACCCCGCGCTGACCTCGTTCCGGGCCTACATCAAGTCCGTCTCGGCGAAGTACCTCCTGTTCGACCCCTCCGGGAAGCCCCTCCGGGCCACCGCGACGGTGACCCTCGAGGAGGTGCCGATCCCGCCCAAGAAGCAGAACCCGACGTCCGGCGCGGTCCAGGGTCGCCGGACGCACCTTCTGGGCGAGGGCGACACGCTCGCGTCGGTCGCCTGGGCCGAGTACGAGGACGCCGCGCTGTGGCGCGGTCTCGCCGACTTCAACGGCATCGACGACCCGCTGCGGGTGCGGCCCGGGCAGACGATCCTCATCCCGACCGCCGACGAAGCGCGACGGAGGTCCTGAGCGCCATGCCCGGCTTCACCCTCCAGACCGCCCTCGAGATCGACGGCACGCCGCTCGACGCGTCGCTCGAGCCGCTCCTCGAGCAGGTGACCGTCGAGCAGTACCTCCACCAGCCCGACATGGTGACGGTCACCTTCCGCGACACGGAGCGCAAGGCGGTGACCGACGCCAAGATCAAGATCGGCTCGAGGCTCAAGGTGTCGGCGACCTCGGTGGGCGGTCAGGCACCCGGCCCACTGGCAGTCGTCGAGGTGACCGCTGTCGAGGCCGAGTACACGGCCGCCGGCTCGCGCTCGACCGTGCGCGCGTACGACCCGTCCCACCGCTTCCAGCGCGGCCGGCGGACCGAGACGTACCAGCAGATGAAGGACTCGGACATCGCCCGCAAGGTCGCGGAGCGGGACGGGGTCCAGATCGGGACGATCGACGACACGGGGCCGGTCCACGCGTACGTCGCCCAGGTCAACGAGACCGACTGGGCATTCCTCGGGCGCCGCGGCCGGGAGATCGGCTTCGAGGTCGCGGTGACGGAGGGGATGTTCCAGTTCCGCAGGCCCGAGCAGGCGAAGGCCGCCCCATCCGGCGGGGACTACGGCTCGACCGACCCGCTGCAGCTCGTGTTCGGCCAGGAGCTCCTCGAGTTCCACCCCCGCGTGAGCTCCGCCGAGCAGGTGAGCGAGGTGGTCGTCCGCGGCTGGGACATGAAGGCGAAGCAGCCGATTGTCGCCCGGGCGACCGCGGCTGCGACCTCGGCCACGCTGCGCGACAGCCCGGCTTCGCTTGCCGACGTGTTCGGCAAGCCGGTGTACACGAGCGTGGACCGGCCACCCTCGACGCAGGCTGGAGCCGACACCACGGCGGGTGCGCTGTCCGACCATTTCGGAAGCGCCTTCGCCGAGGCGACCGGGGTCGCGATGGGCAACCCGAAGCTCAAGGCCGGCGCCGCGGTCAACATCAGCGTCGTCGCCGACCACTTCGCGGGCAAGTACGTGATCACGTCCGCCCGCCACATCTTCAACCGGGACGGCTACCGCGTGTGGTTCGTGGTCTCAGGCCGGCAGGACCGCTCGATGCTCGGGCTGGCCACTGGCGCGACCGGCAGCCGTCCCGACCGGATCGCGGGCGTCGTCGTCGGGCTGGTCACCAACAACGTCGACCCCGACGGACTCGCGCGCGTGAAGCTCAAGTTCCCGTGGCTCGACGACCGGTACGAGTCGGACTGGGCGCGCATCGTCCAGCTGGGCGCCGGCCCCAGCTCGGGCGCCGTATGGCTCCCAGAGGTCAACGATGAGGTGCTCGTGGCGTTCGAGCACGGCGACGTGAGCCGACCGTTCGTCGTGGGCGGCATCTGGAACGGCGTCGACAAGCCGCTGCTCGGCAATCGCCTGGTCGACAACGGTCATGTCCGCCGCCGCGGCTTCGTCTCGCGCAAGGGCCACCGCCTGATCATGTTCGACGCCGATGACAAGTCGGGCATCGCCGCACTGTCCTCGAACTCCAAGCTTCGGATCTCGCTCAACGAGACCAAGACCGAGATCCACGTCCATTCCGACGGCACGATCGTGATCGAGTCGACGGGCGACCTGTCCGTGAAGTCGTCGGCCAACCTGAGCGTCGAGGCGTCGGGGAACCTCACGCTCAAGGGCGGCGGCACGGTCAAGATCCAGGGCGCCTCCGTCGACATCGACGGGTCGTCGACGATCACGCTGAACTGAGGGTGGCGATGGATCGACACGCGATGCAGCGCGCAGGCGCCGGGATGGGCGCCGGAACAGGCGGCGGGCGGTGAGCCGCGAGTTCGTCGGCCAGGGCTGGGCCTTCCCGGTGACCACCGACGCCACCGGCGGTATCCGGCTGGTCTCGGACGAGACCGAGATCGAGCAGAGCATCCGGCTGATCCTGTCCACCGCGCCAGGGGAGCGCCCGATGCGGCCGGAGTTCGGCTGCGCCATCCACGACTACGTGTTCGACCCGGCCGACGCGCGCACGGCGGCCCGCATGGCCTTCGCCGTGCGCGAGTCGCTGCGACGCTGGGAGCCCAGGATCGACGTGATCGACGTGCGCATCGACCGGCATCCCGACGCCGAGGAGGCCCTCCTGCTCGACATCCGCTACACGACCTCGGACGTCAACGACCCGCGCAATCTCGTCTTCCCCTTCTACGTCATCCCCGGCGAGGGCTGAGCCCGGACCCCCAGCGCAGGAGCGCAGCAAGCGATGGCGTTGCCCGTTCCGAAACTCGACGACCGGCGGTTCCAGGACCTGGTCGACGACGCGAAGCGTCTGATCGCGCGCCGCTCGCCCGCGTGGACGGACCACAACGTCTCCGACCCGGGTGTGACGCTGATCGAGCTGTTCGCGCACATGACCGACCAGCTCATCTACCGGCTCAACCGCGTCCCCGACCGCCAGTACGTGGCATTCCTCGACCTCCTCGGGGTCAAGCTGTTCCCGCCGACGGCCGCCCAGGCCCCGGTCACGTTCTGGCTCACCGCGCCCCAGCCTGACACGGTGACCATCCCCGCCGGCACCCAGGCCGCGACCGTCCGCACCGAGACCGAGGACGCGGTGATCTTCGAGACGGTCGCCGACCTCGCCATCGTGAAGTCCTCACTGCTCCGCCTGTGGTCACAGATCGACGGGCGGACGTGGCGCGAGCACGACGAGGCACTGGCGAAGAAGACCCGGTTCCTGTGCTTCGACGAGACGCCCAAGCCCGGCGATGCGCTGTACGTCGGCCTCACCGACGCGGTCCCCTCGTGCGCGGTCACCCTGCGCTTCATCTGCGACATCGAGGGCGTGGGCGTCGACCCCGACTGGCCGCCGCTCGTCTGGGAGGCGTGGGACGGCGACGGCTGGGCCGCCTGCGAGCTCGAGCGGGACGAGACCGGCGGCATCAACCGCGACGGCGACGTCGTCCTCCACGTCCCGCCCAGCCACGTCGCGTCGATCATCAGCAAGCAGCGGGCAGGCTGGCTCCGAGCGCGGGTGGCCGATCCGGCCGAGGGGCAGCCTCGGTATAGCAGCTCGCCGTCGATCGGAGGGCTCACCGCGTTCACGATCGGCGGCAGCGTCGGCGCGGTCCACGCCTCGCTCGTGGATGTCGACGACCTGGGTGCCAGCGAGGGGGTCCCCGGGCAGCGGTTCGACCTCCGGGCGCAGCCCGTCGTCCCGGGCGATGCCGACCCGGTGCTCGAGGTGGCCGTCGAGGGCGACGAGGGCGACGAGTGGGTCGACTGGACGCTGGTCGAGGACTTCTCCGACTCGGGACCGGACGACCTCCACTTCACCCTCGACGCCGTGGCCGGCCAGGTCGCGCTGGGCCCGGCCGTGCGGCTCGCGGACGGGTCGTTCCGCCACTACGGCGCCACACCGCCCAAGGGCGCCCGCCTCCGGCTGCGCGGCTACCGCACGGGCGGCGGCGAACGGGGCAATGTCGCGGTGGGGGCGATCTCGGTGCTCCGCTCCTCGATCCCCTACGTCGGCAAGGTGGCGAACCGACGGCCCGCGGTCGGCGGCGTGGACGGCGAGAGCCTCGACAACGCCAAGATGCGGGGCCCGATGCTGCTGCGGACCCGCGGCCGTGCGGTCACGGCCGAGGACTTCGAGCACATCGCCCGGAGCGCGGCGCCGGAGGTCGCGCGCGTCAAGGCCGTGGCAGCCGGCGACGGCGCCGACGCGGGCGCTGTCCGCGTGCTCGTCGTCCCGTCCGCGGCGGCGGCCGACGGCGGCCGCCTCACGTTCGGGCAGCTCGTCCCCTCGGAGGGGTCGCTCCAGCGGATCACCGACCGGCTGGAGGAGACCCGCGTCATCGGGACCCGGGTCGTCGTCGAGCCGCCCGTCTACCGGGGCGTCACCATCGTCGCTCGCCTGCGCTCCAGGCCCCGCGCGAACCCGACCCGGCTGCAGGCGGCGGCCCTTGACGCGCTCTATGCCTATCTCGACCCGATCAGCGGCGGACCCGACGGCATCGGCTGGCCGTTCGGGCGGCCGGTCACCGCCGGCGAGCTGAACGCCGTGCTCCAGCGCCTGCGCGGGACGGAGCTGGTGGAGGACCTGCGGATCTTCGGTGCCGACCCGGTCACCGGGCAGCGCGGCCAGCAGACGACGCGGCTCGAGCTTGAGCCCACCGCCCTGGTCTTCAGCTACGAGCACCAGGTGCTGGTCGAGGCCTCGTGATGCGCGGCCTCGTCGCCGACCTTCCCAGCCCGCACCCGATGGGGCGACGGCTGCCCGCCGTGTACCAGGAGGAGGACCCGTTCACGATGCGCCTCACCGAGGCGCTCGACGAGGTCCTGGCGCCGATCATCTCGACGCTCGACAACCTGCCCGCCTACGTCGATCCGCGACTGACTCCCGACGACTTCCTCGACTGGCTCGCGGGCTGGGTGGCGTTCGACCTCGACGAGGCCTGGGACGAGGCGCGCCGCCGGTCGGCCATCATCCGGGCGGTCGATCTCCTGCGGCGGCGCGGCACGGCGGCCGGGCTCGCCGATGAGGTTCGGCTGATGACGGGCGTGGATGTGGAGCTGGTGGAGAACGGCGGCACCTCGTGGTCGCTCGATCCCATGAGCCCGATGGTCGGCTCCCCCGTCCCCACGCTGCTGGTCCGCGTCACCCCGAAGGACGCCTCGGCGATCGATGTCGACCGACTCGATGCCATCGTCCGGGCTGCGAAGCCCGCCCACGTGCCGCACCGGATCGAGGTGGTGACGCCCGAGCCGGCCAGAAAGGCGAGGGCGAAGGCAGCACCCGCGGACGACGCTGAGGCACGGCCGCCCGATGCGGAGGCGGCGTCTGGAAGCGACCCGCCGGGCTGATGCGGGGCTAACCGGCGGACGCATGTCCGTTCCGCGGCGGGCCCGAACGCGATGTCCGGCCGCGGTCGACAGCTCGCCCGGCAGCGTATGCTCGATAGTGGCCACGTGGACTCAGGGGAGCGGTGGACTTGATCGTCTGCGGGAACTGTGGCGCGAAGAACGAGGACTCGGACGCCTTCTGCGGGAACTGCGGCCAGTTCCTGGAGTGG
>JAKAMV010000566.1 GCA_021812735.1 Chloroflexota bacterium
GGCTGCATCCCGTGGCCGCCGAGGCCTACGCCGCGACAGGCCTCGCCGGCGAGATCCGGTCGAACGTCCACCGGTCGATCGTCGCCCGGGCGGTTGAGCTGCTGGGCGCCTGCGCCGAGGCGCGCGACATCATCGACGACGACCGGGCGCCTGCCGCGCCCAAGGTGCCGTTCACACCCCGGGCAGGCGTGGCCGCGTGGTCCACCGAGGCGCCGCGCGGCCTGCTCCACCACCGCTACGAGGTGGACGAGGACGGGCAGGTCACGGCCGCCCAGATCGTGCCGCCCACGAGCCAGAACCAGGGTGCGATCGAGGCGGACCTCGCCGCGTTCGCGCCGCGGGTGCTGGACCTGCCGCATGCCGAGGCGACGCAGCGCCTCGAGATGCTGATCCGCGCCTACGACCCCTGCATCAGCTGCGCGACCCACTTCCTCGACCTGCGGATCATCGATCGCGGGCGGGAGCCGGGGCGAGCACCGGCAGCCGAATGAGGTCGTCTCCGCTGGCGTGTGCCTGCGGGGACGGGCTTGTCATCTATGAAGAAGCGGGCCGGGTCAAGGGGGTGGATGGGTTCTGAGGGGCTTCGACATCGGTGCTCCCTTCCTCGGCCGAACTGACCAGGTCTTCCGGCGGCTGGGCCAGTCATCTATTCGAGCGGGGTGCTCATGGTGTTGTTCGGCCCGGGCGGCTCAATCACTAACGGCGGCCGTCAGCGTGAGGCCATGACTCAAGACGAGCGCGCCGGGAGGGAGCGGGAGGTTCGCTGGAGCGGCGGGTACGCCCGGCACCCGTCGGGATCGCGCAGGGCATAGAAGGCGAGGGTCAGCAGCCGGCGGGCGAGGGCGACCCTCGCGATCTTGTTGCCGCGGCGGTGCTCGATCGGGTCGGCGAACCGGTGGAGCGAGGGCGCCCGGCCGATCCGGGTCGCCGCCTCGACCATCGTCCAGCGCAGCCAGCGGCTGCCCTGCTTGCTGATGTGCCCCCGCCTCGTGTGGTCGGCGCTGCTGCGCTCGGTCGGGGTGAGCCCGGCCCACGACGCGAGCCGGTCGGCCGTGGGGAAGCGGTCGATGTCGGCGGCCTCGGCGATGACCGTGGCCGCGGTCAGGAACCCGATGCCCGGGATCGGCATCAGCCGCCGCACCCGGTCGTCGCCCCGGAACAGGACCTGGAGCTCGCGGTCGGCGGCAACGATCTCCCGGCCGAGGTCGTCGATCAGGCGCAGGTTGGCCGCCAGGCGAGCGGCGACCACCGGGCGCAGGCTGAGCGAGGCCAGCTGCTCGCGGCCGGCGCGGCCGAACAGGTCGCTCATCGGGACCGGCACCCCCGCGTCGGCGCAGACCGCGTGGACCTGGCTCTTGAGCCGGCTCCGCATCCGCACGAGCGAGACGCGCATCCGGACGAGTCGCCGGGCGTCCCGGACCTCGGGCGGGGCGATCCAGGCCTCGGGCAGGAGGTTGGTGCGCAGCAGGTGGGCCAGGGTCCGGGCGTCGACCGCGTCGTTCTTCACCCGGCCGGAGCTGATCGCCTTGGTCGCGAGGGGGTGGGCCATGTGCGCCTCGATGCCCGCGTCGGCCAGCAGGTCGGCGAACCAGCCCCAGCCGTACGTCGCCTCGAACACCACCGAGAACGGCTCCGGGGCGAGCTCGCCGAACACCCGCCGGAAGGCGTCGGGGCTGTGGTCGAAGCGTCGCTCGAGGACGACCGTGCCGCCCTCGTCGAGCGCCACCACGTGGCTGAGCTTGCGGTGCAGGTCCACGCCGAGGTACACCATGTCCTGGGCCTCCTTCTGATCGCTTGCCTCCGACGGACCGAAAGGTCACGTCCTAAGCATCGGATCGGAGGCCCGCTCCTTCATGGCATCACCTGGCGCCCGATCTCGGAGCCCTCGCGCTCGTTGGTGGAGGCGAACGACTCGTTCATCAGGACGAGGCTGTCCGATGTCAGCCCGTCCACGATCGCGCTCATCCGCCGCAGCTCCTCGTCGAGCTTGCCGCTCTCGAGGCTCGTGTCCTCCTCGCGTCGGAAATGGGTGAACACGCCGGGCCGGACGTCGGCCCGGAACGCCTCGGCCGAGACGAACATGCCGCTCTGCATCATCAGGTGGGCGAGCCCGAGGCTGCGCAGGAACGTGGACTTGCCACCCCGGTTCGCCCCCGTGACGACGATGAGGGCCTTCCCTTCCCCGTCGATGTCGTTGCCGACGACCCGTCCGGGCACGCTCAGGCTCATGCTGACGTCATACAGCCCCCGAGTGAGGAGTGCTGGAGTTCCGCGTGGCAGCGCCTCGGGTCTACAGATCGGCTCCCCCTTGCGGGTGAGCGCCTCGGCCAGGTTGAGGCAGCCGACGTAGAAGGCGGTCTCCGTCCGCAACTGCACGAAGTAACTCAGGATGTGATCGGTCGACCGGGCGAGGGCGTTTGCGGCGAGAGCGACGCCGCGCCCCCGAAGCTCACCCAAGGTCCGCGCGCCCGCCTCGTCTCGGGGCGCGAGCTGGTAGACGTAGGTGTCGGGCTCGGGGAGTCCGAGCCGCTCGCGCCAGCCCCGCTTGCGCACCCGCCGGCGGAGCACGTAGTCCGTGCTCCGGTTGCCCTCGCCGAGCGACGCGCTGACCAAGATGCCGGTGCCGGCCTGCAGCCGTCGGATGTGCCCATCCACCTCGCCAAGGAACGTGTCGTCCAGCTCCGCTGCGATCTCGGCGAACAGGCGCCGGAAGCCCTCAGATTCCACGTCGGCGGCGCGGGCGTCCGCCATGGCCCGAAGCTTGCGGATGGAGCCCACCACCGCCTGGAGGACGTCCACCGAGCGGCGGAGCGAGGACTCGGGCTGCCGCGAGCTGTACCCCCAGACGTGTCGCTCGCTCTCGAGCGCCCCCTGGGCAAGCGCGTGGAGCTCGCGCACCAGGGCGGGCTGGCGCAGGACGTCGGCGAGGATGTCCTGGCGGTAGCGGATCTCGTCGGGGTCGCCGAGCCCGGCGAGGATCGCGGCGCGCGAGACCCCCCAGACGAGGCGGTCCTTGCCCGCCATGGCACCGACCAGGATGTCCAGGCCCAGGTCCGCCGTGAGCGTCCCCGCGGAGACGGGCGGCGCGGCGGCAGGATCGAAATCGCGATCTCGGTACATGAGCCAAACTCTCACGGCCGGAGCCTCGTGCGCATCCGCTTGTATGTCAGCCCGTGCTTCTCGGCGAGGGCCATGGAATAGGCCAGCCCGTCCGCCGCCCGACGGACGACCCGGAAGGTCCGACGGGCCGGCTCATCGGGGTCGACCGTGCTGACCATGCTCACGATCGACGGGTCGAGCGTCGAGAGCTCGTGGAGGAAGGTCACCGCGATGGCCAGGCAGCCCCGCTCGAGGATCGCGCGGACCACTTCGGTGTTGATGAGCAGCTGGTCGTGGAGGGTGGTGGAGCTGAAGCTCTCGTTCATCACGAGGAGGCTGCGGGCCGTCGCCGCCTCGAGGATGTCGCGGATCCGGCAGAGGTCGTTCTCGAGCTTGCCGCTCAGGTCCTCGACCCGCTCCTGCCGCTCGAAGTGCGTGAAGATGCCGTCCACGAGGGGGAGCCGCGCCTCCGTGCCGGGGACGGGAACGCCGAGGGCCGCCAGGTGATGGAGTTGCCCGAACATCCGGGCGTACGTCGTCTTGCCGCCCTGGTTTGGCCCCGAGACCACCAGCATGCGCTCGGTGTCGTCGAGCCCGACGTCGTTGACGACGATCTTCTGGTCACTCGACGCCACCTTCGTGGCGAGGGCGAGGTCGAAGGCGTCGCGTGCCTCGACGGCCCCGCGATCGGCCGTGACCGTCGGGTAGGCGAAGCGCAGCCCGCGCCGCGACACGCGGTCCATGAGCTCCACGTACGCGACGTAGAACTGGACCTCGCGGTCGAAGCGACGGAGCACCGGATCGAGGAACTCGCGATGCCGGCCGGCGACGTCGTCGAGCGCCCCGAACACGCCCGGGAACAGCAAGGCGACGCGATCGAGCACAGCCGCCTCGACATGGTCCATCTGGGGCCAGGTGGAGTGATCGAACTCGTGGGCCTTCGCGTTCCCCTGCCGGAACTTCTCGAACGCGGCGAGGATCTCAGCGCCGTAGTCGGGCTCCGACTCGAACCGACTGACGGCCACCCGGTCCTCGACGAACCGGAGCCGGTAGCGGACGCCGCCGAGATCTGCCAGGAGTCGCTTGGTGTCCGAGGCAAGCTCGACGAACGCCGCCGAGCCCACATACCCGTCGAGGTAGCCGCGGAGCCCGCGGAGGCCACTGGAGCGCGGGGCAGTCGTCGTAAGTGCACCCCGCAGACTGGTCGCTGCTTCGCAGTACGCGTTTGCCGCGTCGAGGATCCACCGCTCCTGCTCGTAGCGGTACCGCGCCTTGTCCGCCCGGGCCAGACGCTCCCGGACCCCCTGCATCCCCTCGGCGAAGGCGTGGATGACGCGCAGGATCGCGGGGTCCTCCAAGTCACGGAAGACCTCGTGTCGATACTGGATCGTCGCCAGATCATCCACCCGCGCCCGGAAGAACGGATCGAGATCGTACTGGGCACGCCCGCCCACGAGCGCCGCGACGATGTCGTCGAGGTGGAGGTCGATAGAAGTTTCCGGAGAATCGTGGGAGGCGACGGGTTCGGCGGGCCCTCCGCCGCGCCACAGGATGCTCCTGAACGGCACGTCCTCGGCGCTGGTGCCGGCGGGACGCCCAGCCTGCACGGATGGCCCACTCTGGGGGCGTGACCCGTCAGGTCGGCGAGTGCTCCGCTGCTCGGTTGGGACGACCATGACCTCGACGACCTCCACGTGTGCCTTGACACGTAGAGACCATTAGCGGCTGGATGCCGCGGTCCATCGGGCGGATCGTCCGATCGGCGAGCCTCATCGCCACCGACATCCTAGCTGATCCGCTGCCGAGCGTCGTCGAACGGGCCGGCCCCGCACGAACGACCCTCCGAGGATCAGGAGGCGGCGTTCGCCATCACGCGGCGCGTCGATCGGACCAGGTCTGCCGCGACGTCCGAGAACGGTGCCGGGAACTTGAGGACGCCGCCGGGCTCGCCGACGAGCTCGATGCGGCCGGCCAGGGGCGACAGGATCAATCGCAGCGCGTGGGCCGTCGCGAGCGGTTGGCGGACCGTGCGGACGGGATCCACGAAGTGCAGCGCGTCCGAGGCGAGGGCCCACAACGCCGGCTGCCGCTGGCCCGGGCGTCGCGGACTGAACAGGACGGCAAGCGGCGCCTCCGGACCGCGCGCCAGGAGCGCACGCGCCGAGTCGACCTGGGCGAACGCCTCCGGGCGCGACCAGTCCGGGGCCACTGTGTCCACCTCGTATCGGCGGCGGGGCATCATGGTGTCCGAGGTGGCGACGAATCGCCCGGCGATCGCGGCGGCCAAGCTGACCTCCGTCTCGTACTCCTCGGGCAGTGCGGCGACGGTCGTTCCGCGGGACGTCCGCACATGGAGCTCGACCACGGGCGACCGGCGCCGGACTTCCAGGCCCGCCAGCGACTCGACCGGCACGACCTCGACGTCCACGCCCCAGTCGGAGAGGTAGCGGTCTGGGTCGGCGTGGTCAACGAGCCAGACGACCTGGCGGTCCGTGATCGCCAGGAGGGCCGCGCGCCGGTCGAACCGCCGTCGCATGCGGTCGAGGGCCCCGGACACCGCAACCGGCTGGCGCTCGATCGCGTAGAGAAGCCGCTCGTCGGGATCCAGGAGCCGCTCGAGGCCGCGGAGGTAGCGCGGCGGGAGGCGCCGGACCGAGTACTCGGGCAGGGCGTGCGGGCTCGTGAAGCGCGCCTGCTCGAGCGACGCGGCGGGAAGCTCCCAGGCACGGCCGCCCGTCACGCGATCCGCCGCCCGCCGCGCTCGGTACCGAAGCCGACCCTCCCGCGCGAGGCGGGCGGCTTCGTTCCGGTCGTGCCACGGCGCGTCCGCCAGCCCGCTCACCACCCGAACCACGGCCGGGATGGGGTCGGCTGATCCGTCGACGCGCCCCACGAGGATCGGCCCCCGCTCGTCGAACACGGCGCCGATCCACTCGACCTCGATCCGACAGCCGGCGTACGTCGAGACGGGCACGGCGACCAGCGCGCGGATGCCGCGGCCCGTTCCGTCGTCCGAGCCGACCAGAGACGCCCGGTCCAGCCCCAGCCAGGGGCTGCGATGACGCGCGCGGCGGGCGACGAGGCCGCGCGTCGCCGGGTCAGCGTCGAACTCCAGACCCGGCCCGAGCGCTTCGACCACCTCGACCAGGCCACGACCGGGATCGAGCGGTGCGCTCATCTCGCCACTGGCGGGAGCATGCCACTCCGCAGTGCCTCGAACGCGCGCGCCGCGGTCTCCCGGTCCTCCGGGTGTGTCAGCAGCGCGCTCACGCCGGGCTCATCGACGAGCCGCCATTCGCAGAACAGCGGCTCGAGCGTGACCTCGCCCGCGACGAGCGCGGCGAGGAACCAGTCCACGTGCTTGTGGTGCTGTCGCCTCCCGTGCCGGAAGGTGTACTCCGTCCAGCCGAGGGCCCCTGACAGCCGGACGTCGATGCCCGCCTCCTCCCGGACCTCGCGAATGGCCGCATGTTCGGCCGTTTCGCCGGTCTCGAGGTGGCCCTTGGGGAACACCCACTCCTCACGATCGTTGCGCCGCAGGACGAGCACGCGCCCGGCCATGAACACGAGCGCCCCGGCAGAATGGTGCTCGACGGCGCGGGCCACCTCAGCCCTCGTCGTCCTCGGCATCGAGGCGCGCGATGTCGGTGAGCGCCCCCGACGCCGCGTGGAGCAGGTCCGCCCGGTCGATCACCCCGAGGAGTCGGCCGGCCTCGTCCACCACGGGCAGGATCTTGCGGCGGTGGGCGACCATCAACTGCGCCGTCTCGGCGAGGGACGC
>JAKAMV010000020.1 GCA_021812735.1 Chloroflexota bacterium
TCGAGTCGCTTGTCCGCACGACCGCGGGTCCGCTCCTGCGCGACGTCGCGCTGTTCGACATCTACCGCGGCGCGCCGCTCGCCGGCGACGAGAAGAGCCTGGCCTACCGGCTCCGCCTCGGGGCAGGGGACCGCACCCTGACCGAGCCCGAGGTGGAGGCGGCCGTCGCCACCGTCGTGGCCGCCCTGCCGGAAATCGGGGGCCGCCTCCGCGCCTGACGGCCGATCGGGCATCCGACCCTCGCGCCCGTGGAGCATTGCCGCGCGGCTCGGCGCGCTGCTACGCTTCGCGAACGGGGAGAGAGCCGCGGGAGCGCTTGCTCGCCGACGCCGCGTGGAGGGCACTGGTGGACATCGCGGGCTTCTTCGCGAATCTGAACCTCACCGACCTCGTGATCATCGCCTACCTGCTGGGCTGGTTCGTGCTCGGCTTCGCGCAGGGCGCCGTGCGGCGCGTGGTCGGCGTGCTGACCATGGGCTTCTCGTTCTTCCTCGCGGCGCAGCTCAACCTCTACCTCGGCCCGTTCCTCGCCAGCCACTGGACGCAGTTCCCCAACGGGTACGCGCAGATGGTGGGCTTCGGCACGCTGTTCGTCGCGGGCGCAATCGCCTTTGCGCTCATCGTCCAAGGGACGTACAAGCGCGTCAAGGTGTTCGCCGCGCACCCCATTGTCGACGAGACCGTGGGCGGGCTGATGGGCCTGATCGAGGGGTACCTGCTGCTGATGTTCGTGGTGATCATCCTCGACCAGTTCTTCCTGACCGCCTCGCCCGCCGCCGACCCGTCCGAGCTGCCGCTGTTGCGGCCGTTGTGGCAGGCCATCAACGGCTCCGGCACCGGCAAGATCCTGCACGAGCAACTCATCCCGGGCTTCATCTCGATCACAGGGTTCCTGGTGCCGGGCGCCGTCCGCGCCCTGTACGGTCGGTGACCGGCCCACCGCCGGAGCGCCCGTTCGCGAGGGACCTGCTCGCCGTCGACTGCCTGACGGCCGCGCGCGCCCTGCTGGGGGCCCGTCTCGTCCGGGCGGCCGATGGACCCGGCGGGCAGCGCCGGTGCGGGCGCATCGTCGAGGTCGAGGCCTACGTCGGGATCGAGGACCGCGCCTCGCACGCCCGCATGGGGCCCACGCCGCGCAACCGCGTCATGTTCGGGCCGCCCGGCATCGCCTACGTGTACCTTGTCTACGGCATGCACCACTGTCTCAACGTCGTGACCGAGGCCGACGGGCGCCCGGCGGCCGTGCTCGTCCGCGCGGTGGCCCCAGAGGACGGGCTCGACGCCATGCGCGCAGGTCGCGGCCGGGCCACCATCGCCGACCACCGCCTGGCGGCCGGTCCGGGGTGCGTCGGGGCGGCCTTCGGCGTGGACCGCTCGTTCACGGGGGTGGACCTGTGCGACCCCGCCTCACCGCTCCACCTCGCGGCGGCGCCCGCCGGCGAAGGGCCGCCCGAGGTCGTGGCCGGGCCCCGGATCGGCATCGGCTATGCGGGCGAGCCGTGGACCAGCCGGCCGTGGCGCCTCGCGGTGGCCGGGAGCCCCGCGCTCAGCCGGCGGATGCCCTGACGTGGACGCCCGCTCCATCGCCCTGCTCGAGTTCCCGCAGGTCCGCGACCGGCTGGCCGAGCACACCTCCTTCGGCCCGTCGCGCCGCCTGGCCGAGGCGCTCGTCCCGTCCTCCGACCCGGTGATCGCGGGCCGGGGCCTCGACGAGACCGACCAGGCGCGCCAGCTGCTCGCGGATCGGCCCGGCGTCGGCATCGGCGGCGCCAAGGACATCGAGCCGCTCGTCGGGCGAGCCGTCCGCGGCGGGCGCCTGGAGCCCCTCCAGTTCATCGACATCGTGGACACGCTCGACGCCGTCGTCCGCCTGCAGACGGCGATCGCCGACGATCGCCGGTCCTTGATCCGCGACCTCGGCCGACGCCTCCATCCGCTGCCCGCGCTGCGCTCCACGCTCGCGCGCAGCTTCGACCCTGCGGGCGAGCTGCTGGACACCGCGTCGCCGCGCCTGGGACCCCTGCGCGGCACCGTGCGGATCGCGTACGACCGGCTCCGCCGCCGCCTGGACTCGCTGGTCACGTCCGAGCTCGGCAACGCGCTCCAGGAGCCCATCGTCACACTCCGCAACGGGCGCTACGTGGTGCCGATCCGCGCCGAGGCGCGCAGCCGGGTCAAGGGCATCGTCCACGACGCGTCGGGCAGCGGCGCCACGCTCTTCGTGGAGCCCCTCGTCGTGGTCGAGCTCGGCAACGCCTGGCGCGAGGCGCAGGCGGCCGTCGAGGAGGAGGAGGCGCGCATCCTCGACGAGCTCTCGGCGCTCGTCGCCGCCAACGCGACGATGCTGCGCGAGACGCTCGAGGCACTCGCCCAGTTCGACTTCTGGGCGGCCAAGGCGCAGCTGGCCAGCGAGATGGATGGCGTTCGGGCGGAGACGGCCGAGCGGACCGAGGTGGTCCTCCTGTCGGCCCGCCACCCCGGGCTGACCGGCCGCGTGGTGCCCATCGACATCCGGCTCGGTGACGGCTACACGGCACTGGTGATCACCGGCCCCAACACCGGCGGGAAGACGGTCACGCTGCGCACCCTGGGCCTGCTGGCCCTGATGCACCAGGCCGGGCTGCACATCCCGGCCGAGGCCGGCTCCCGGCTGCCCGTGCTGCGCGACGTGTTCGCGGACATCGGCGACGAGCAGTCGATCGCCCAGTCGCTGTCCACCTTCTCCGGCCACCTGCGCTCGATCATCCGGATCGTGGCGCACGCCGGGCCCGGGACGCTCGTCCTGCTCGACGAGCTGGGCGCCGGAACCGACCCCACCGAGGGCTCGGCCCTGGCGCAGGCACTGCTGGACCACTTCATCCGCTCCGGCGCGCTGGTGGCCGCCACCACGCACTACGCCGAGATCAAGGTCTACGCGCACGAGACGCCGCAGGCGCGCAACGCGTCGGTCGCCTTCGACCTCGAGACGCTCTCGCCCACCTACCGGCTCACCATCGGCCTGCCGGGCGGCAGCCAGGCGTTCGCGATCGCGGAGCGCCTGGGCCTGCCCGAGGCGATCGTGGCTGACGCCCGCAGCCGCCTCACGGAGAATGAGCGGGCTTTCGAGTCCACGCTCGCGTCCATCCGCCGCCAGGAGGACGAGATCGCGGTGGCGGTGGAGCGGGCGCGGACCGCCGAGGCGAGGGCCGCCGACGCGCTGCGGACGGCAGACGAGGAGCGCCGCCGCGCCAGGCGGGAGCGCGACGAGGCCGTCAAGGGGGCCCGCGAGGAGGCGCAGCGGCTGGTGGACCAGCTCCGCGACGACGTCGCCGCCATGCGCCGCAAGCTCGAGCGCGAGACGGTCACGGCGCCGGCCATCGACGCGGCGCTCGCCCGCGCCGCGGGGACCCTCGAGCGCCTGCCCGCGCCGGCGTCCGTGGTGGAGCGGCCAGCCGTGCCCGTCGCACCGCACACATGGCGCCTCGGCGAGCGCGCCCGCAGTCGGGTCGGCGGCTGGGAGGGACGGGTCGCGGCCCTGGAGCGGGGCGGTGCCCGAGCCACGCTCGAGGTGGGCGGGATGCGCATCTCCGTCTCGGTGGACGACCTGGAGCCGGCCGTCGGGCCGACCGGCGGGGAGGGCGGCGACGCGGCCGCATCGGGCGCCGTCGGCGCGAGGCGGGCCGCGGGGCAGCGCGCGGAGGCCGCCTCGGGGATCACCTCGATGCGGCTCCAGCGGGCGCGTTCGGTCGCATCATCGCTGGACCTGCGCGGAGCCCGGGTGGACGAGGCGCTTGATGCGCTGTCGCGCTACCTGGACGACGCGTCGCTGGCGGGCCTTGACCAGGTCACCGTGATCCACGGCCTCGGGACGGGAGCCCTGCGCGACGCTGTTCGCGACCTCGCGGGGTCGCATCCGCTGGTGCGCAGCTTCCGCGCGGGCGAGCGCGGCGAGGGCGGCGACGGCGCGACGATCGTGAAGCTGTAGGCGGCCCGGGGCCGGCGCCGGCCGGGGGAGGCGGCTGCCCGACCGCCGCTACGGCTTGCCCCCCGACGGCAGCGGCAGCGGCAGCGGGGGTGGCGTGGGCACCAGCGGCGGGGCCGACGGCACGTCTGACGGGCACGGCGACGCCGGGTCGAACGAGATGCACTGCGTGGGCGGCGGCGTCACCGGCACCACGGTGCACGTCTTGGTCGGGGCGAACGCGCCGCCCCACGTGAGGCCGAACGGGAAGAAGGCCGGGTACCCGCCGTAGAAGTACGAGGTTGCGGTGCCCTTGGGGCCTCCCCGGACGCCGGGGCCGCGGGCGGCGCGCGCCTGCCACGCGATGTCCGCCTTCTGCCAGGTCGGATACGCGGCCTCGATCTGGCTGTAGTCGATGTACGAGCGCGTCTCCTCCGGCCCGGCGCAGCCCGGCTGCCACAGGAGGCCGCTGGCGGCGTCCACCTGGAGGGTGACGGTGAAGTTGCCGCTCGAGGTGGGCGCTGTCCCGGGCAGGTACAGCTCGGTGATCGTCTTGCTGGTGTTGGGCCCCGGCGTCATGCCCGTGAACGCGTCAACGGTCGCCGTCACCAGGTCGGGCGGCTTGACGCGGCTGAACGACTCGATGGGCATGCCCTTGGCGACCTCAGACATGATGGCCGACCAGAGCGGGGCCGACGAGTCGAGCGAGAGCGACCCGGTGGGCGAGTTGTCGGAGTTGCCCATCCAGACGCCGACGACGAGGCCCGGCAGGTTGGGGTCCGACGGCGGCGGGAGGTAGCCGTCGGCGAGGACGTCACGGGTGTCCTCGGTCGTGCCGGTCTTGTACGCGGCGGGGCGGACCTTGCTGCTGGTCACGCCGTCCGTGATCCGCCACTTGCCCCAGAACGGATTGACGCTGGGCTGCGTGTTGCCGGCGAGGATGTCGGTGATGATGTAGGCGGCGTCCTTGGACACCACCCGCTTGCCGGCCAACGTGACGCCCGGCTGGGGCCAGGCCTGCTGGCCGTCGGGCCCGATCACCTTGAGGATGGTGTGGCGGGGCATGAGCACGCCGCCGTCGGCGAGCGCGCCGTATGCGCTGACCATGTCGATCGGGTGGACCAGCAGCGTCCCGATGCTCTCGGACGGCACGGCATAGGTGTTGGCGGGGTAGGTGATGCCGAAGTCCTCGGATCGCTGGAGCTGGTGGTCGAGGCCGTTGAGGAAGCCCGCCTTGATCGCCGGGACGTTGATCGAGAACTCCAGCGCCTCGCGTAGCCGGACGGGACCCCGCTCGACATGGTCGGCCTGGGTGGGCAGGTAGGGCGTCTGGCCGGCGGCCGCGAAGTTGGTGACGACGTCCATGAACACCGTGGACGCGGTCATGGTCTCGTCCTCGATGCCGATGGCGTAGTCGATCGGCTTGATCGAGGACCCAGACTGGCGGAAGCCGTCGCTCAGCACGTCGAACTGGGGCTGGAACTTGCTGTTGCCCTTGGTCGCGTACTGGTTCGCCGAGCCCGAGTAGGCCAGCACCTCGCCGGTCCGGTAGTCCATGACGCCCGCCGCGGCGTTGTGGATGTTGTCCTGCGACAGGCCGCGGATCCAGCCCCACTCGGACGAGGGGATCTTGTTCTGCTTGAGCATCGCCGTCGGGTTGGAGGAGTTCGGGATGGTCGTGGCGGCGTAGAGCCACTTGTCGACCGTCTGCTGCATCGACCAGTTGAGGGTGCTGTAGACCTTGTAGCCGCCGGTGTCGATCTTGTCGCACGTCGTGGAGCCGCAGATCAGCTGGGCGAGCTCGTCGCGGACCTGCCACACGAACTGCGGCGCCTTCCAGGTGGGGTTGGCCTGCGGGGCGAGGACCACCGGCTCCTGCTGCGCCGCCGCGATCTCGGCCGCCGTGTAGTGGCCCAGGCTCGCGTTGGTCAGCATCAGCTGCAGGATGTAGTTCCGCCGCTGGACGATGGGCCGGTCCGGGGGCACCACCAGCTGGGTGAGCTCGTTCCCGCTGGAGTCCTTCTGCGGCTTGCCGTGGGCGTCGAGCACCGGCTCCGCGACGGCATTCGCCACCAGGTCGTACGCGGTGGGCGACTGCGGGATGCCCGCCAGCAGCGCCATCTGGGCGAGCGACAGCTGGTCGAGGCTCTTGTTCCAGTAGCTCTTCGCGGCCGCCGCGACGCCGTAGCTGCGGTTGCCGTAGAAGTTCTGGTTGAGGTAGTCCTGCATGATGATCTGCTTGCCGGTCAGGCCCGGGTAGGCCTGCGTCAGGCGGACCGACTGGATGATCTCCTTGGCCTTGCGGATGTAGCGGTCGCCGTTGAGGACGTCCTGCGGCAGCAGGCGGGCGCGGACGAGCTGCTGCGTGATGGTGGAGCCGCCGCGGTCGTTGCCGCTGATCGTGTCGATCGTGGCCGAGATGAAGCCGCCGATGTCGAAGCCGGGGTTCTGCCAGAAGGTGTGGTCCTCGATCGAGGTGGTCGCGTCGATGAGGGCGACCGGGATGTCCTTGAACTCGACGACGTCACGCCGGTCGGTGCCCAGCTTGGCGAGCTCCACATTCCCGGTCCGGTCGTAGACGACGGTCTGGGACGTGAAGGTGAGCTTGCCCGGGTCGAGCGCCGAGCTGGGGTCGGGGAGACCCTGGGCGAGCCACTGGTAGGCGCCCACTGCGGTCACCGCGGCGCCGGCGCCCAGCACCAGGAACAGACCGAACAGGAGGACGGGGATGGCGGCGAACGCCCCCTGCAGCGTGCCGCTGCCGCGAGGCCGACGCGCGCCCTGGCGGCGGTGGCGCTGCCGCCGGGCGAGGCTGTTTCGCATGACCGGTGGACGATACCATGCAGGGGATGGACACTCGAGCCCCCGGCTCGGGCCGGACCCAGACGCACCCCATTCCCAGGTTGTGACGCGCCAGTGACCGAACGCCCCGATCCCGCCCCCGGTCTGCCCGGCCTGCTCGAGGAGCTCGAGTGGCGCGGGATCCTCCACGCGACCACGCCCGGCGTGGCCGCCCGCCTGGCCACCGGCCGCACGATCGCCGCCTACATCGGCTTCGATCCCACCGCGGAATCGCTGCACGTCGGGCACCTCATCCCCATCTTCGGGCTCATCCGGCTCCAGCTGCGGGGCGGCAGGCCAGTCGCGCTCGTGGGGGGCGGGACGGGGATGATCGGCGACCCGTCAGGCCGCTCGACGGAGCGCAACCTGCTCGACGAGGCCACCCTCGCGCGCAACGTGGCGGGGATCCGCGCGCAGCTCGAGCGGTTCCTCGACTTCTCCCCTGGTCCGTTCCAGGCGGTGATGGCGAACAACCACGACTGGCTCGGCAAGCTCTCGCTGATCGAGTACCTGCGGGACGTGGGCAAGCACTTCACGGTGCCCTACATGCTGGCCAAGGACTCAGTGCAGCAGCGCCTCGAGCGCGGGCTCTCGTTCACCGAGTTCAGCTACATGACCCTCCAGGCCTACGACTTCGCGACGCTGTACCGCGAGTTCGGCGTGGAGATGCAGATGGGCGGCGCCGACCAGTGGGGCAACATCACGGCCGGCCTCGAGCTGATCCGGCGCACGTCCGGCGGCGGGGTCGACGAGAGCCCGGCCCACGGCATCGCCTACAAGCTGCTCCTGTCACCGTCGGGCGCCAAGTTCGGCAAGAGCGAGGCGGGCGAGTCGGTGTGGCTCGACCCGACGCGCACCACGCCCTACGCCTTCTACCAGTACTGGCTCAACCTCGACGACCGGGACGTGCCGACGTACCTGCGCTGGTTCACGCTCTGGCCGCAGGCCAGGATCGCCGACCTCGAGACCGCCATCGACGATCGCCCCGATGCCCGCGAGGCCCAGCGCGAGCTCGCCTTCGACGTCACGGCCCGCGTCCACGGGGAGGCGGAGGCGCGGTCGGCGGTCGAGGTCTCGGCGGCACTGTTCCAGCGCGAGCCCGTGGCGGACCCCTCGCTCCTCGCCCGCATCCACGCGGCGACGAGAGGACCCGACGCCGCGCCGGACGCCGTCTCGGGCGGGGTCGCGGTGCTGCTCGCCGAGACCGGCCTCGCCCCGTCCCGCGGCGAGGCGCGTCGGCTGATCTCGGGGGGCGCCATCACCGTCAACGGCGAGCGCATCACCGAGCCGGGCGCGCCCGTTCCAGCCCCGGTCGACGGCGCGTGGCTCGAGGTGCGGGTCGGCAAGCGCCACCGCGCCGTGGTGCGCGTGACCGGCGCAGGCGCTTAGCTCGAGAGCTCCCAGCAGTGGCCGCTGGGGTCGGCGATCGTGACGGTGCGCGGGCCCCACAGTCGATCCATCGGGCCGTTGAGGATTCGCACGCCGAGCGCTCGCAGGTGGGCGGCGAAGGCGTCCACGTCCTCGACCTCGAGCGTGAGCATCATCCGGGCGGGCGTCCCCGCCGGTCCGACCGCCGCCGGCTGGACCAGCTCTGGGGCGGACGAGGTGAGCAGCAGGTTGACGACCATGTTCGGGAAGCGGTAGGCGATCGCATCCTTGTCCTTGTGGACCAGCGGCATGCCGAACACCTCGTGGTAGAAGCGCTCCGTCTCGGCCAGATCGTCGACGAACAGCGTGATCGCGAAGAGCTGCTTCGCGCGGGCGCTCGGCGAGATCGCGTCGTTGCCGGGCATCGGTCGACTCCTTCAGCGGCCGCCCGGTCGTCCGTGGCGCTCCTGGAGGACCGCCAGGACGTCGGCGGGGGCAAGGCCCCGCTCCGCGAGCAGCACGAGGGCATGGTAGGCGAGGTCGGCAGCCTCGCCAGCCAGCAGACGGCCTGTTTCGGAGCGGTCGGCTTTCGCTCGTTCGGCGGCCTCGTCGTTCTTTGCCGCGAGCAGCACTTCGGTCGCCTCCTCCGCCACCTTCCGGCCGGCGAGGTCGACCCCGCCCTCGAACAGGCGCGTCGTGTACGAGCCGGGCGGGCGCTCGGCGGTGCGCGAGGCGATCGTCGCCCAGAGGGCCTCCAGCCAGGCGAACCCCTGCACCGCCGGCGCCGAGGCGGGCGCGCCGTCAGCGTCGAAGCAGGACCGCACACCGCGATGGCAGGTCGGGCCGTCGGGATCAACGCCGAGCAGGAGGGCGTCCCCGTCGCAGTCCAGGGCCAGCGAGCGCAGCCGGAGCACATGTCCGGACGACTCTCCCTTGCGCCACAGGCGCCCGCGGGAGCGCGAGTGGAAGTGGACCTCGCCGGTGGCCAGCGTCGCCGCCAGAGCCTCGGCGTCCAGCCAGCCGACCATCAGGACCCGGCCGTCGGCCACGTCCTGGACCACGCCGGCCGCCAGGCCGTCGCCCCACGCGACGCGGTCGGGCGCCAGGCCCGTCGCGAGATCCACCGGGCCCGCCACCACCGCTCGCGCTGCGCCCGCCATGCCGCTCATCCCACCTCCGTCGCCTCGGTCGGCAGCCGCACGGCGAGCTCGGCCGCCGCCATCGCCGCCTTGACCGCCGCGATCGACCACTCGCGCCGGTGGAAGATGCCCGCCGCCAGAACGGCGTCGGCACCGCCGTCGCGCACGGCCGCGATGAAGTCGTCCGGGCCGCCCGCCCCGCCCGATGCGATGACCGGGACGGGGACCGCGCTCGAGATCGCGCGGAGCTGCTCGGTGTCGAAGCCCGCCTTGGTGCCGTCCCGGTCGATCGAGGTGACCAGCAGCTCGCCGGCGCCCAGCTCCACCACCCGTTGCGCCCAGGCGAGCGCGTCGACGCCGACGGGCTCCCGGCCCCCCTTGACCACGACCTCGAAGCCCGACGGGATCGCGTCAGTCGCCGCGACCCGACGCGCGTCGATCGCCACCACCACCGCCTGGCTGCCGAAGCGCGCGGCACAGCGCCGCACGAGCTCCGGGTCGTCGACGGCGCGCGTGTTCAGGCTGACCTTGTCCGCCCCGGCTCGCAGCACCGCCCGCATGTCGTCGACGCTCCGGACGCCCCCGCCGACGGTGAGCGGGATGAACGCCCGTCGGGCGGTCCGCTCAACGATGTCGAGCAGGGTTCCCCGGCCCTCGGGCGCAGCCGAGATGTCGAGGAAGACGAGCTCGTCCGCGCCCTCCCGCGCGTAGCGCTCGGCGAGCTCGGGGGGGTCGCCCTCGTCGCGGAGGCCCACGAAGCGCGTGCCCTTGACGACGCGGCCGGCTGCCACGTCGAGGCAGGGGATCACGCGCCTGCGGAGCATCAGGCCGCCTCCCCGGCGATGCGGACGACGTTGGCCACCAGGCGCAGCCCGTCCGCTCCCGAGCGCTCCGGGTGGAACTGGACGCCGAGCAGGTTGCCGCGGGCGACGGCCGACGTGAAGCGGACGCCGTGCTCAGTCTCCGCCACCACGACGTCGGGGTCGTCGGGCGCGCCGGCGTACGAGTGCACGAAGTAGAAGTCCGCATCGGGGGCGATGCCCGCGAAGGCCCGATGGTGGCGGCGGCGCTCCACCTGGTTCCAGCCGATGTGGGGGAGGGTGGGCGCGCCGTCGAGGCGCACCGTGTGGCCGCGGAGGATGCCCAGCGTGCGCGCCTCGTCCTCGTCGCTGGTCTCGAACAGCAGCTGCAGGCCCAGGCAGATGCCCAGGAACGGGCGATCGGCGGCGACCCAGTCGAGGATGGCCTGCTCGAAGCCGCCGGCGCGCAGGCGCTCCATCGCCGGCGCGGACGCGCCGACGCCGGGCACGACGAGCAGCGCCGGGTCTCCGATCCGGTCGGCCCGCTCTGCGCGGCGAACCGTGGCCCCGGCCGTGATGAGCGCCTGCTCGATCGAGACCAGGTTTCCGGCGCCGTAGTCCACCACGGTGACCGGCACGCGGGCGTCGTCCGGCAGGCTGGTCATCGGGTCACCCCAGCGACCCCTTGGTCGAGGCGACGCCGACTCGGCGCGGGTCGGCCTCGCAGGCGGTGCGCATGGCCCGGGCCAGCGCCTTGAACGCGGCCTCGGCCAGGTGGTGGTCGTTGCGTCCGGTGGCGCGGAGGTGGATCGTGGCGCCCGCGGTCCGGGCGAACGACTCGAGGGCGTGGCCGACGAGCTGCGTGGGCAGCTGCCCGACGCGCTCCCCGCGGAACGGCAGCTCGATCACGGCGTACGGGCGCCCGCTCAGGTCCACCACCGCCGTGGCGAGCGACTCGTCCATGGGCACAGCCGCGTCGCCGAAGCGGTTGATCCCGGCCTTGTCGCCGAGCGCCTCGGCGAACGCCGCGCCCAGCACCAACGCGACGTCCTCGACCGTGTGGTGCTCGTCCACCTCCAGGTCGCCCTCCGCCCGAATCGTCAGGTCGAACAGGCCGTGGTGGGCGAACGAGGTGAGGAGGTGGTCGTAGAAGCCGATCCCGGTCCGGACGTCCGCCCGCCCGGCACCCGGGACCAGCAGCTCGACCGAGATCCGGGTCTCGCGCGTCTCGCGCGCGATCGAGACGAGGCCACCCGCCGAGCGGGCGACTTCGGCACTGCCGAGGGGCGTGGTCACGCGGGCACCTCCGGGGCAATCTCCGCGACCGCCTCGATGAGTCGGTCGTTCTCCTCCGGGGCGCGCACCGTGACCCGGATGCAGTGGGCGGCGGGGTGGTGGGCCGAGAAAGTCCTCGCCACCAGGCCCCGGCGCATCAGCTGGTCCGCGACGAAGGCCGACCGCGAAGTCGTGCCCAGGTCGACCAGGACGAAGCAGGCGACCGACGGGTACGGCCGCCAGCCCGCCGCCTCGAACGCCGCGAGCAGCCGCGGGCGCTCCGCCTCGACCCGCGCGATGTTGGCCAGCATCGCCTCCGGCTCGCGCAGCGCGCGCGTCACGACGGTCTCGGAGATCGTCCCGATCGAGCCCGGGGGCCGGAAGCGGGCGACCCGCTCGATCGTGGCCGGGGCGGCAACGGCGAAGCCCACCCGCAGCCCGGCGAGGGCGTACGCCTTTGACGCCGTCCGGACCACGACGAGATTGGGGAAGCGAGTCCGGAGCGGGATGACCGAGCGGCCCGTGAACTCCGCGTACGCCTCGTCCACCACCACGGCCGCTGGCTCGCGCGACGCCGCCTTGGCATCGCCCTCGATGTCCGCCAGCAGCGACTCGATGGTCCCCTCCGGCTCGTCGGCGCCGGTGGGGTTGTTGGGGTTGCACAGCCACACGATCGAGGCGTCGCGGGCGGCCTCGCGGACCCGTAGCGCATCGAGCGCGAAGCCCTGCTCGGCGTCGAGGCGCGGCACCGGCACCACGGTCCCGCCGCGCTGCTCGGAGTGGACGCGGTACATCGCGTACGTCGGCGTCGGGATCACGGCGCGCTGGCCCGCCCGCAGGAACGCCTTGACGCACATGTCGAGGACCTCGTCCGCGCCGGCGCCGGGGACGACCTCGTCGGTGCCCACGCCATAGCGTGCCGCGGCGGCTTCGACGAGCCGCCGGTAGTCGCCCGGCGGGTACTCCGACAGGCTGGTCTCGAAACGCCCGGCCGCGAGCATCTGGGCCAGCAGGCCTGGCGGGGCGGGGGAGGTGTTGAGGTCGAAGCGGATCACCTGCTCGAGCGGGATTCCGAAGCGGGCGGCGACACTCTCGTCAGTCGCCTCCCAGCTGTAGCTCGCCGGGTTGCCCGGGTCGCTGACGGCGAACGGCGTGGGGCTCACGGCAGGATCTTCTCGATGGGCAGGACGAGGATGCCGGACGCGCCGGCGGCCTTGAGGCGCGGGAGCAGGCCCCAGACCTCGTCGGCGCCGACAACCGAGTGGATGGCGATCATGCCCGTGTGCGCGAGCGGGATGACCGACGGGGACTCGAGCCCGGGGAGCAGGCTCTCCAGCTCCGGGAGGTGCGACGCGGGAGCGTTCATCATCAGGTACTTGCGGTCCCGGGCGGCGATGACCGAGCCCAGCATCAGGACGATGCTGTCGAGCTCGTCTGGCCGCTCCGCCTGGGCCGCGGGGCCTGCGACGAGCACGGCCTCGGATTCCAGCACGTCGCCGATGGCCCGGAGGCCGTTCATCTGAAGCGTGGACCCGGTCGAGACGAGGTCCACGATGGCGTCCGCGAGGCCGAGGCGGGGCGCCACCTCGACCGCCCCCGAGAGCGGCACCACCTCGACCGGGATCCTCCGTTCGGCGAAGAAGCGGCGGGTGGTCTGCGGATGCGACGTGGCGACCCGCTGGCCGGCGAGGTCGTCGACTGCGCGGACGGGGGCGTCCGAGGGGACGGCAGCCGCGAGGCGGCAGCGCCCGTAGCCCAGGCGCGCGATCACCGGCAGGTCGCGGCCCACCTCCGCGAGGATGTCCGCGCCGGTGATGCCGGCGTCGGCCACGCCGTCGGCCACGAACTCCACGACGTCGTCGGTGCGCACGAACAGGATGTCGAGCGGCTGGTTGCCGACCCGGGCGACGAGGCTGCGGTCATGCTCCTCGAAGACGAGCCCCGAGGCGTGGAGGAGCTGGAGCGTCGGGTCGACCAGGCGCCCCTTGTTGGGGACGGCCAGGCGGAGCCGGTCCCTCATCGCTCGGCCGCCAGCGGGTACGCGCTGCTGCCCGCCGCCTTGAGGCGCTCGAGCTGAGCGCGATAGCCGCCCTCGCCGTGGTGCAGCCACGACGCGATCCGGGTGATGGTGGCGGTGCTCGCCCCGGTCTGGCGGGAGATCTCCGCGTAGTGGAGTCCCGCGTCGAGCATCCGGACCACCGCCCACCGCTGGGCCAGGTCGTGGAGCTCGCCCACGGTGCACAGGTCGCGCAGGAAGCGCAGCGCCTCATCGCGGTCGTCGAGGTGCAGGATCACGTCCAGAAGGGCATCGAGCTCGGCGGTCCGCCATTCGCTTGCCACGGATGCGATCCTCCCGGTGAAAGGTAGTCGGCAAGGTCCGTCCTTGCCGCTCTGGTAGCATGATAGCGTAGTAGTGTACTAGCACGCCACCACGGGAGGTCAAGTGGCCGAGTTCGAGGTTCTGCCGGCGATCGATCTCGAGGGGGGGCGCGTGGTCCGGCTGGTGCAGGGCGACTTCGACCGGGAGACGGTCTACGAGGACGACCCGGTCGGCACGGCGCGCGCATTCGCCGACAGCGGGGCGACTTGGCTCCATGTCGTGGACCTCGACGGGGCCAGGCTGGGGGAGCCGAGGCAGCTGCAGCTGGTGGCCGAGATCGTCGCCGAGGTGCACGGCCGTGTGCACGTCGAGGTCGGCGGGGGGCTGCGGACCGCCGACGCCGTGGCCGGCGCCCTCGGAACGGGCGCCAGCCGGGTCGCCGTCGGCACGGCGGCCCTGCGCGACCCGGGCTTCGCCCTCGGCCTTGTCGCCCGCTACGGTCCGGCGAGGATCGTCGGCTCACTCGACATCCGCGACGGCATCGCGCTCGGCGAGGGCTGGCGCCGCGGAGCGACCGGCGTGCCGGCGACCGACGCGCTCGAGCGCCTGTCGGCGTCTGGCATCGACACGTTCGCGGTCACGGCCATCGACCGCGACGGGCTGATGGGCGGCCCCGACGTACCCCTCTTGCGGTCTCTGGTCCGCCTCGGACGGGGGCGCATCATCGCGTCGGGGGGCATCTCCTCGCTCGAGGACGTTCTCGCGGTGCAGGCAGCCGGCTGCGGGGGTGCCATCATCGGGCGCGCGCTGTACGAGGGGCGGGTCACCATCCGCGAGATCGTCACCGCGATCGAGGGGCGCGACATCCTCGCGTAGCCGCCGCCGGAATCGTGCGGGGCGTCCCGGGAATCAGGCGCGGCGCCGGTCACCGGCGCCGCGTTCTCATCCTCAACCGGCTGAGGGCTCAGTGGCCCTCGTCCTTGTGCTCCTTCTTGTGGGCCTCGATGATCTTCTCCGCGAGGTTGCCCGGCACGTCCTCATAGTGGTCGAGGACCGCTGAGAACGTGCCCCGCCCGCCGGTCAGCGAGCGCAGCTCGGTCGCGTACGAGAACAGCTCCGCCTGCGGCACCTGCGCGCTGATCACCTGGACGCCGTCGCCGGAGTCCAGTCCCAGCACGCGGCCGCGCCGACCGTTGAGGTCGCGGTTGACCTCGCCCATGTACTGCTCGGGAACGCGGACTGCGACCGCCATGATCGGCTCGAGGAGCACGGGCTTGGCCTGCATCACGCCGTCCTTGAGCGCCATGGACGCGGCGATCTTGAACGAGAGCTCATTGGAATCGACGGGGTGGAACGAGCCGTCGTAGAGGGTCGCCTTGAAGTCGATCAGCGGGAAGCCGGCGAGGACGCCCTCGGCGGCCGTCTCGCGGATTCCCTTCTCGACGCCCGGGAAGAAGCCCCGGGGGACGGAGCCGCCGACGACCTTCTCGGCGAACTCGACACCCGCCGCGGGGTTGGGCGCGAGCTCGATCCAGACGTCGCCGAACATGCCGTGGCCGCCGGTCTGCTTCTTGTAGCGGCCGTGGACCTGGGTCGTGCCCCGGATGGTCTCGCGGTAGGGGACCGTGGGGGTTCGGGTCACGATCGACGCGCCGAACTTGCGCTTGAGGCGCTCGCAGATGACCGCGACGTGCGCCTCGCCGATGGCGCGCAGGATCTGCTCGCCGGTCTCGGAGCGCTCCACGCGGGCGGTGGGCTCCTCTTCGAGCATCCGCTGGAGCGCCGGCCCCATCTTGTCGAGGTCGCCCTTGGACAGCGGCTCGATCGCCACCTGGAGCGTCGGGTCCGGGAACTCGATGTCGGCGAGCTTGAGGGCGGCATCGCGCGCGGTCAGGGTGTCGCCCGTCTCGGTGACGCCCAGCTTCGCGATCGCCCCGATCTCGCCGGAGCGGAGTTCGGCCGCCGGCTCCTGCTCCTTGCCGTGGAGGTAGAGCAGCTGGCCGATGCGCTCGTCCTCGCCTTTGGAGCTGTTGAACACCGGGCTCTGGCTCTTGAGGGTGCCCGACAGGACGCGCAGGTACGTCAGCCGCCCCACGAACGGATCGGCCGCGGTCTTGAACACCCGCACCAGGAGCTGCTCGCCGGCGGCATCGACCGCCACCTCGCTGCCACCCTTGTCCGCCGCGGCGAACGGCCCCTCCTCCTCGGGCGAGGGGAGGTAGCGGACGATCGCGTCGAGCAGGGCGTTGAGGCCGATGCCCTTGTTGGCGGAGGCGACGAGCACCGGCGCCAAGATCGACTCGCGGACGCCCTTGTGGAGGCACGCGTCGAGCTCGGCGTCGGAGATCTCCTCCTCGCCGAGGTACTTCTCGAACACGGCGTCGTCGGCCTCGGCGGCCGCCTCGAGCAGCTGGTCGCGGCGCATCGCCACCTCGTCGGCCAGCTCGGCCGGGACCGGGATCTCGACCTCCTTGCCACCCTCCAGCCGGTATGCCTTGCGGTGGACGAGGTCGACGTAGCCGCTGAACGTGTCAGCGGCGCCGATCGCGATGTGCAGCGGCGCCACCTTGTTGCCGAACGCGGCGCGCAGCGCGTCCAGGGCAGCCGATGGGTTCGCGTTCTCGCGATCGCACTTGTTGATGACGAAACAGGCCGCCGTCTTGGTGGAGCGGCCAACCTTGACGGCATTCTCGAGCCCGGCCTCGACGGCGCCCGACGCGTCCATGACGAACAGCGCGGCATCCGCGGCGTGGAAGCCCTGGATCATCTCGGCGACGAAGTCCGGGTATCCGGGCGTGTCGACCAGCGTGATCTCGTGCTCGCCGCGCTCGAATGTCCCGACGGCGAGCGAGAGCGAGCGGTGCTGCTTCTGTTCCTCGGGCTCGTAGTCGAGATGGGCCGTGCCGTCGTCCACCTTGCCCAGGCGCGGGATCGCGCCGGCGCGGAACAGCAGCTGCTCCGCGAGCGTTGTCTTGCCCCCGCCGGCATGGCCGGCGAGGACGACACTCCTGATGTGGGCGAGGTCATGGCTCTTCAGGGTCATCGCGCGCGGTTCCTCTCGGTGTGGCAGCGGCGCGCCGGGCGTGCCCGGACGCGACGGGGTGCGGTGGGCGCAGGCTGCGCTCGGATGCGATGCCGAGTCCGCTTCCCGGGCCTGGGACGCAGCGAGTGGCGGGAGCCGGACCCGTTGCCCCGATGATAGTCGGTATACTCCCCGCCGATGTCCGGACATTCCAAATGGTCGACGATCAAGCGCCAGAAGGGCGCCAATGACGCGAAGCGCGGCGCCATGTTCACCAAGGTCGCCCGCGAGATCATGGTGGCGGCGCGCGCGAGCGGCGCGGACCCGGACTCCAACTACCGCCTCCGCCTGGCGATGGACAAGGCCCGGGCCATCAACATGCCCGCCGACAACATCAAGCGCGCGATCGAGCGCGCCACCGGCGGCGGCGATGCCGAGCAGTTCGAGGAGATCGTGTACGAGGGTTACGGCCCGGGCGGCGTCGCGGTGCTCGTCGAGGCGGCCACCGACAACCGCAACCGAACCGCGGCCGAGGTCCGCTCGATCTTCGCCAAGACCGGCGGGCAGCTCGCGGGCTCGGGTGCCGTGGCGTGGCAGTTCGAGGCGCGCGGCCTGATCACCGTGGCCCGCGAGGGTGCTGACCCCGACGAGGTGGCACTGGCCGCCATTGACGCGGGCGCGTCGGACGTGGACACCGACGCCGACCCCATCGAGATCTACACCGAGCCGGCCGACCTGGAGGCCGTCCGCAAGGCGCTCGACGCCGCCGGGATCGCGGTGGAGGACGCCGAGAACGCGATGGTCGCCAAGCAGACGACCGCAGTGGACGCGGACCACGTCCGCAGGATCGTGCGCCTGATCGACCTGCTCGAGGACCTCGACGACGTGCAGCGCGTGACGAGCAATGCCGAGATCCCCGAGGAGCTCATGGAGGAGCTCGCCGGGTGATCGTCCTGGGGATCGACCCCGGGACCGCGGCGCTCGGGTACGGCGTCGTGGAGCGCACGGGCGGCAGCCTCCGCGCCGTGGACTACGGGCTGGTCGCAACCTCGCCCGACCAGGCGCTGCCGGACCGCCTGCTGCAGATCCACGAGGCGCTGACCGAGCTGATCGAGACGCACCGGCCGGACCTGATCGGCGTCGAGCGGCTGTTCTTCTCCAAGAACGCGCAGACCGCGTTCGGCGTGGGCCAGGCCCGGGGAGTGGTGCTCCTGGCCGCGGCCCAGCACGGCATCCCCGTCCGCGAGGCGACGCCGAACGAGATCAAGGTGGGCGTGACGGGCTTCGGCGGCGCCGACAAGGAACAGGTCGGGCGGATGGTGGGGGTGATCCTGCGCCTCGACCATGTGCCAACGCCGGACGACACCGCCGACGCGCTGGCCTGCGCCATCTCCATCGCGAACGCCGAGCGGCCCGGCGACCGAGTCAACGCCGGCATCACCGCGCCGTCCGCGGTGCTCGACCGGGCGGCGGTCGCCCCCATCGCGCGTGGCGGGAGCCCCTACGAGCGCGCGGTCCGCGAGGCGCTGGCGCACGATGCGAAGACCAGGTCGACGGGGATCCGCCCGCCGGGGGCGAGCGCCGGCAAGGGCCCGGCGGTCCGCAAGCCGTAGGGGGAGCGGTCGGTGATTGCGTCGGTCGAGGGCACGGTCGGGGCCATCGCTGCCGATTCGCTCGTCGTCGAGGTCGGGGGAATCGGGTACCGCGTGTTCGCGGCGCCCTCTGTCCTGGCTGCGGCCACGCCCGGCGGCCGGCTCAAGCTCCACACGTACCACCTCGTCCGGGAGGACCAGCAGGCGCTGTTCGGCTTCCGCACGGCCGAGGAGCTCGGCTTCTTCAACCTGCTGCTGACCGTGACCGGGGTCGGGCCCAAGGTCGCGATGGCGATCGTGGGCTCGCGGCCCGCTGCCGACCTCCAGCTGGCCATCCTCCAGCAGGACCAGGCCGTGCTGACCTCCATCAGCGGCATCGGCAAGAAGCTCGCCGAGCGGATCATCTTCGAGCTCAAGGAGAAGGTCTCCGCCGCCGGGATCGCCGCCGGCACGTCGGCTGCGGTCGCCACCGCGTCCGAGAACGAGGTCGTGGCGGCCCTGCAGGCGTTGGGCTACTCGCTGGGCGAGGCGCGCGAGGCGTCGCGCCTCGCGGTGTCGGACCCCGCCGTGGGCAGCGGGCTCGAGGAGCGCGTGAAGGCGGCCCTGCGGACGCTGCTGCGGGACTGAGGAGCCGGTGAGGGCTGGATCTTCGAGCACGGGGCCGACTCGCGGACGCCCGTCCACCTGGGGCCTGCGGTGGCCCCGGACCCGGCGCCCGGTGCAGCGAGGCGCCGAGGGCCGCACGGCGCGCCGACGAACCCACCAGGCGGACACGACGCGGCTCCACGGTCGACGTGTCGCCCAGCAGGCGACGAACCGACGCGGCGTCGCGGCGCCGGCGTCTCGAGCCTGTCGAGATGGAGCCCAGTAGGCGCGGAAACGACGTCAGGGGTGCGCGGTGTTCGCCTACGGGGTTCGCCGGCGGCAGGGTCCGTCAGCGAAGGTGTCGGAGAGCAGCACCGGCGGGCTGCTGCGCGGGGTGGCCAGGCGGCACATGACGCCGACCCTGACCCGCGCGCACACTCCTGGCGGCGTCCTGGAGGACCGCGATGCGCGTGTGCGATCGAGTCCGGTGCGATGCCTTTCCGTGTGCCGACGTCCGCCACGAGGCCTTCGCCATCCCCGGCGTTGACCTCGATGCGGCAGCCGTCCGCGTGATCCTCGTCTCAGAGGCCCCACCGCCCGACAGCGCCGACGGCTACGACGGCGGCCACGACGCGCTCTTCGCGCGCACGACGGTCCTGGCCTTCCAGGCAGCCGGATTCGCGATCGACACGCTCGACGATGTGCGGGCGCTGGGCGTCCACCTCACCACGGCCGTCAAGTGCGCGAAGGCGGGCCCCGGCATCGCCGCCGCGACCATCCGGGAGTGCTCGGACCTGCTCGAGCGGGAGTTCGGGCTGTTCCCGAACGCGACCGTGCTGCTGCTGATGGGCGATGTCGCGATCCGCGCCGTCAACGAGATCGGACGCCGCAGCCGTGCGCCGAGGCCGGTGCCCGGGGGTCCCACGTACCGCATCCGCGGCGGCGACTTCCGGTTCCGCGGATACCGCGTCTTCCCGTCCTACCTGCAGGCCGGCCCGGCCTTCTTCATCGAGGCCTCGAAGCGGCGGATGATCGCCCAGGACATCGCGGCGGCCATGGCGCAGGCCGAGGTTGCGGGGCGTCGCTGAGCCCCGCAAGGCCATCGAACATCTGTACGAAAGCCTCGCGCACCTGCTAGACTCCGCGACGATGACCGACGACGCCCTGAGCCTGCTGGCGGCCGGCACCTCCGAGCCCGGAGACCTCGCCGTGGAGGGGTCCCTGCGCCCAAGGACGCTGGACGAGTACATCGGCCAGCGCGAGGTCAAGGCCAGCCTCAGCGTGCTGCTCCAGGCCGCTCGGGCGCGCGGCGAGGCCGCGGACCACGTCCTCCTGTACGGCCCGCCGGGCCTGGGCAAGACCACCCTGGCGACGATCATCGCCCGCGAGCTCGGCGTGAACGTGCGGTACACCAGCGGCCCGGCCATCGAGCGGGCAGGGGACCTCGCGGCCATCCTGACGGCCCTCGACGAGCGCGATGTCCTGTTCATCGACGAGATCCACCGCCTCAACCGCGCGGTGGAGGAGATCCTCTACCCGGCGATGGAGGACTTCGCCCTCGACGTGATGATCGGCAAGGGGCCGAGCGCGCGGAGTCTTCGCCTCTCGCTCAAGCCGTTCACCGTGGTGGGCGCCACCACGCGCGCGGGGCGGATCAGCGGCCCGCTCCGGGACCGGTTCGGCATGACGTACCGGCTGGACTTCTACGGCGAGGATGACTTGGCCGCCATCGTCAGGCGCTCGGCGGGGATTCTGGGCGTGGCGGTGGACGCGGACGCCGCGCGCCTGATCGCCAAGCGCGGCCGCGGCACGCCGCGGATCGTCAATCGGCTCCTGCGCCGCGTGCGCGACCATGCGGAGGTCCACGGCGACGGCTCGGTCCACGTCCAGGCCGTGCGGGAGGCCATGGCCGTCCTCGACATCGACGAACTGGGCCTCGACACGACGGACCGAAAGCTCCTGGCGGCCATCGTCCAGAAGTTCGGCTCCGGGCCCGTCGGCGTTCAGGCGTTGGCCGCCGTCCTGGCCGAGGAATCCGACACCATCGAGGACGTCTACGAGCCGTACCTGCTGCGGCTGGGGTTCCTCGACCGCACGCCGCAGGGTCGCATCGCCACCGAGCCCGCCCGCCAGCACCTCGCGGGGCTGGGCTTCGACGTCCCCGCGCCCCGTCGACCCGAGCCCGACATGCCGGCGCTCTGGGACGATCTCACCGGACGGTGACCGCCGCCATGGAGCCGATCGGCCGCGTGCTGATCATCGTGGGGCTGGTGATCGCGGCCGTGGGCGCCGTGCTGGTGTTCGGGCCGCGGCTGCCGCTGCTCGGACACCTGCCCGGCGACCTCACCATCCGCCGCGACGGGGTCACGGTGTTCATCCCGCTCGGGACGATGGTGCTGCTCTCGATCGCGGCTTCTGTCGTCCTCTCGCTCCTCGGGCGCCGCTGACCCGTGCCCGGCGCGTCCCGGTTCGAGGTCCTCGTCCCGCCGCCCGCGGACGGAGCCACGCGCGCCCGGCTCGGGCGCCTGCACCTCCCGCACGGCGTCGTCGAGACGCCGCAGTTCATGCCGGTGGGAACCAACGCCACGGTCAAGGCGCTCCACCCCGACGAGGTGCGGTCGGCCGGTGCGAGCATCATCCTCGCCAACACCTACCACCTCTACCTGCGCCCGGGTCACGAGCGGATCGAGCGGCTGGGCGGGCTCCACAGCTTCATGGGCTGGGACGGGCCGATCCTCACCGACTCGGGCGGATTCCAGGTGGTCTCGCTGGGCGACCTTCGGGTCATCGACGACGGCGGCGTGACGTTCAAGAGCCATCTCGACGGCACCGTCCACCGGTTCACGCCGGAACACTCGATCGAGGTCCAGGAGGCCCTGGGGCCGGACATCGCCGTGGCGTTCGACCACCCCGTGTTCCCCAGCTCGCCGCGACCCGTGGTCGAGGACGCGATGCGGCGGACGCACCTCTGGGCGGAGCGCTCGCTGGCGGCGCACCGGCGGTCGGACCAGGCGCTGTTCGGCATCGTCCAGGGCGGGCTCGACCCCGAGCTGCGCGAGGAGAGCGCCCGGTTCGTGGCCGGCCTGCCGTTCGACGGGATCAACATCGGGGGCCTCGCCGGCGACGAGACGCCCGAGCAGCGCAACGCCACGCTCGACGCGACCGTGCCGCTCCTTGACGGCGACCCGCGGCCCCGCTACCTGATGGGCCTGGGCTCGCCCCTGGACCTGCTCGAGGCCGTCCACCGCGGAATCGACCTGTTCGACTCGGTGCTCCCGGCGCGAGTCGCCCGCAACGGCCAGCTGTGGGTCCCGGGCGGGCGGCTCAACCTCCGGAACGAGCAGTTCAAAGACGACCCGCGCCCGGTCCAGAAGGGTTGCCCGTGCCCGCTCTGCACGCGGTTCTCCCGGGCGTACCTGAGCCACCTGCTGCGCGCCAAGGAGATGCTCGCGTACCGCCTCGCGACTTGTCACAACCTGACCTTCACCCTAGACTTCATGGCCGGGATCCGGACCGCTTTGCGCGCCGGAACCTTCCCCGCGGAGATGCCGGAGCTGCGCCGTCGCGCGGTCCGGATGAGTGGCGGCGAAGGGGCCGCAAAGCCCGCGTGAAGTCCCTGTCGGTATCGTCGCGAGACGTGGAGGCGCGCTGTGGGTTCAAGGGATCGCCCCCACAAGGAAGTCAAGAAGAAGCCCAAGGACAAGTCGTCCACGCCGCACCTGGCGCCGCTGTCGGAGCCGCCCCAGCAGGCGGAGCTGATCCGGAAGCCGCGCAAGCCGCGGCGGGACGAGGAGTCGGAGGGCTGACGTACCGGCCGGGCGGTCCCACCCCGCTCCGTCGGGCAGGCTGAAGCCCAGGAGCGAGGACGCCATGACCACCGGCAGGGATCTGGACGCACGCAGCGGGGAGAAGACGGCCGCAGAGCGCGGGCGCGCGGTCGATGCCGCCATCCTCGCGATCGAGAAGCAGTTCGGCCGCGGCTCCATCATGAAGCTCGGCTCGGCCGAGAAGCTCGCGGTCGAGTCCATCCCGACCGGGTCGATCGCGCTCGACCTCGCGCTCGGCGTCGGCGGCATCCCGCGCGGCCGCATCGTCGAGGTCTTCGGCCCCGAGTCCTCGGGCAAGACCACGCTCTGCCAGCACGTCATCGCCGAGGCCCAGCGCAAGGGCGGCATCGCCGCATTCATCGACGTCGAGCACGCGCTCGACCCGGGCTACGCGCGCGCCTGCGGCGTGAACGTGGACGAGCTCCTGGTCAGCCAGCCGGACACCGGCGAGCAGGCCCTCGAGATCACCGAGACCCTCATCCGCTCCGGCGGGGTGGACATCGTGGTCTTGGACTCGGTCGCCGCCCTGGTGCCGCGGGCGGAGATCGAGGGCGAGATGGGCGACAGCTTCGTCGGCATCCAGGCCCGTCTCATGAGCCAGGCCCTGCGCAAGCTGACCGGCGCCGTGTCGCGCTCGAACTGCGCCCTGGTCTTCACCAACCAGCTGCGCGAGAAGATCGGCGTCATGTTCGGCAACCCCGAGACCACGCCGGGCGGGCGCGCGCTCAAGTTCTACGCCTCGGTGCGCCTCGACATCCGCCGCGTGGAGACCATCAAGAGCGGCACCGAGTCGGTGGGCAACCGAGTCCGGGTCAAGGTGGTCAAGAACAAGGTCTCCCCGCCGTTCCGCGTCGCCGAGTTCGACGTGATGTACGGCGAGGGGATCAGCAAGGAGGGCGGGCTGCTGGACGTGGGCGTCGCGATGGATGTCGTCGCCAAGACCGGCGCCTGGTTCAACTTCGCCGACACCCGGCTGGGGCAGGGCCGCGAGGCCGCCAAGGAGTTCCTCAAGATCAACGGGGACGTGGCGGCGGAGATCGACCGGCGCATCCGGGCCAAGATGTCCGAGGTCGCGCTGCCGGTGGAGGGGATCGAGGAGGCCGAGTAGGGCCGCCGCCGTGACCGACGAGCGCGCCAGGCGTCCGGCTCGACCCCGCAGGCCAACGCCGACCGAGCGGCACGAACAGCGGGCCCAGTCGGACGACCCGGCCGAGGTCCTCGACGCCGCCGCCCGCCTCCTCGAGGCGCGACCGCGATCGGAGGGCGAGGTCCGCCAGCGGCTCCTCCGCCTCGGCTACCAGGCCCAGCTGGTCGACGACGCGGTCGCCAGGCTGCTCGAGGTCGGCTACCTCGACGACGGGGCGTTCGCACGGTCGTGGGTGGAGTCGAGAGACCGGGCGCGGCCGCGCGGAGAACACGCGCTGCGGCGCGAGCTGGGCCAACGCGGCGTGGACCGAGCGCTGATCGACGCGGTCCTCGGCGAGCGGCGCGACGAGGCGGCCGCAGCTGGCGCAGGCGTCGCGGGCGCAGACCAGGCGGCCGCCGAGCGCCTGCTCGCGAAGAAGCTGGCGTCCATCCTGCGCGAGCCGGACCCGAGGCGACGGCTTCAGCGCGCCTACGCCCTGCTGGCGCGGAATGGGTTCCCGCCCGACGTCTGCGCAGCAGCGGCCAGGCGGGCGCTGGCGCCGTCCGAGGACGCGGAGGGCGACGGGGTCGACGCGGGAGACGGCGGATGACCGGATCTCCGGAGGACATGGCCCCCGAGGCGCTGCTCGAGGACTGCACGCCAGCGATGGCGGCCCTGGCGCACGGCCTCCGCGAGATCGTCCTGAGCGCCGTCCCTGACGCCGTGGAGCGCGTCCGGCCCGGCTGGCGCGTCATCGGCTATGACGTCCCGTCCGGCCGGCGCCTGCGCTACTTCGCCTGGGTCATGCCCGAGCGCGTTCACGTCCATCTCGGCTTCCCCAAGGGTGTCCGCCTCCACGACCCGGACGGCGCGCTGGACGGCGCGGGGATCACCAGGGCCGCCCGCTGGTTCACGCTCACCGAGCCGGCCCAGCTGCGCGACCCGCGACTCGCGGAGTTCTCCCGGATGGCCGCCGACCTCGCCGCGCTAGGGCGCTGACGTCCGGCGTCGGCGCAAGGCGGCCCGGCTGGCGTCGGGCCCGCACCAGAGCACCGGCGACCCGACCCCCCTCGCCCGCGCTTGCGCCCATCCGGCTCTGGCGCTGGGCGGTCCCCCGCGATTGAATGACGCACGGTCGTCCGAGGCTCATGAATGGTGAACGCCCAGAGAGGGCGCACACCGGGAGCGGGCGCAGGTGCAGCGCGAGCTCGTTGAGCTGGCCAGGGCAGGGGACGCGGAGGCGTTCCGGGACCTCGTCGACGGGGTTTCGGGCCGTCTGTACGGTATCGCCTACCGGATCCTGCGCGATCCTGACTGGGCACAGGACGCGCTGCAGCGAGCCTTGATCCAGGTGTGGGAGGGCCTGCCAGGCCTGCGCGATCTGGGGCGATTCGATGCCTGGACCTACCGGCTCGTCGTGCACGCGAGCTACCGGGAGTCACGACGTCGGGGTCGCTGGAACGCGTTGGTGCGGGAGATCCCGGTCGAGCCCACCGGCGACGATCGCGTCGGCGAGGTCCTCGACCGCGACGAGGTGGAGCGGAGCTTCCGGCGGCTGACACCGGAGCACCGAGCCGTCCTCGTGCTCCGCCACTACCTCGGCCTGCCGATCGAGGAGGTCGCCGAGATCCTCGGCATTCCGCCCGGCACGGCCGCATCGAGACTGCACTACGCGACGCGGAGCTTCCGCGCCGCGTTCGAGGCGGACGCCCGCGAGGGCCTCGCCTGGAGGACCCTCGCGTGACGTACCGGGAGCCGCTCGAGGAGCGGATGGCCGAGTGGCTGGCGGCCGGGCCCGACAACGCGCCCGACTGGCCGGTCAGGACAGCGGTCGCGTACGCGCGCGCGCACCCCCGCGGGCGAAGTTTCGCGGGTCGTCCCGGGAGGACGATCATGAGCCAACTCCATCTGGAGCCGGTGCGGCACCCGGCGGCGCGGATCCCGTCCGCGCTCATCGGCCTCGCGGCTGCGGCCGTGTTGCTCATCGGCGGTGCCTTCCTCCTCGCCGGGTGGCTGGGCCTGGGCGGCATGGCCGGACCGCCCATCGTGACACCCACGCCTGCCGCGACATCGACGCCAACCGCCGCCCCGACACTGGCGCCGACGCTGCCCGCCGTGACCAGCCCGATCGATGTGACCGGGACCATCACCTGCAGTCTCACGGGCGGTGTCTCGACCAGGGTCGGCACCGTGGACCAGTACCGCGGTGTGGCCATCCCGTGCGGCATGACGCTGACGGACGCCCGCGTGAGTGGCCTCGTGTCCACGGTCATGGACATCGACCAGCAGCCCGACGAGAGCGCCGAGATCTGGGGCAGGTCAACGATCACCAACACGGGTGGTGCCTGGCGCGGCGCGTGGCGCGGCACGGTCGATGCAGGCTACACGTTCCATCATGTCGCCGGCGTGTACATCGGATCGGGCGGCTACGCGGGACTCCGGTTCCGGTACCAGTTGCAGGGCGAGGGATCGGTCCTCGCCGTGACGGGCACCCTCGAGCGCACGGACGCCGTGCCTCCCGTCGGGGCCAAGGTCGTCTTCGGCGAGAGCTGCTCGTCGATCAACGCCGGCCTCGCCAGCGAGGCGGCGGGCGTGACCACCTACCGTGGCGTCAAGTTGGCGTGCAGGGGGCCGGTGTCGGACCCGCGGCTCGCCGGCGACCTCGTCGTCGTCGCCGACATCACGATCAGCTCCGACCAGAGCGCGGTGCTGCAGGGGACGGCCATCATCACCAACGGTGCCGGGGGCTGGACGGGGTCCTGGACGGGCACGGTCGATGCCGGCTACACGACGCACCGGCTGACCGGGCAGTTCACCGGGACTGGCGCCTACGCGGGCCTCACGCTGCCGTTCACCCAGATCGGCACCGACGACGAGCTCGGGGACGTCCTGACCGGGACCATCGACACGGGGAGCTGAGCGCTCTGCGCCTTCGAGGCGGACGCCGGGGCGTCGCGTGGGCGGCGCCCCGGTCCGCGGTGCCCGGATGACATCGCGGCAGCGCGTCAGGACTGGCCGAGCGCCGCGTGCGTCTCGCGCGCGATCGAGGCGACGAGCGCCGGACCGGCCGTCCTCTCGTCGAGGCCCTCGGTGAGCACCGAGAGCACGTACGGCGGCACGCCGTACGGGTAGATCACGCCGGCGTCGTGATACAGGGACGCCACCCAGCCGGTCTTGTGCGCCACCCGCGTCCCGGCGGGCAGCCCGGCCGGGATCCCCTCGTTGAACTCCTGCGCCGCGAGGAGCTCAAGCATCGCTGCGCACGCGTCGGGCGGCGCGGCGGACCCGTCCGAGATCCTCCCGAGCAGCGCCGCCAGCCCGGCGGCCGTGACGGTGCTGTTCAGCCCGGCGGCGAAGGCACGGTCGTCGCAGACCCCCCGCACCACATGGACGCCCTCCACGCCGAGCCCGCGGACGGTGGCGTCGACGCCCTCCGCGCCCAGCCGGTCCACCAGCAGGTTGGTGGCGAGGTTGCTGCTGCAGACGATCATCCGGCGCGCCAGCTCGCCGGCCGGAACGGCCTCGCCCTCGAGCCGGTAGAGCCCGTCGTCCGAGTCCTCGGCCGGGTCGAGGGTGAACGGCTCCCCGCCGACCAGGCTCCGGAAGGCGTTGCGCACGGTGATCCGCTCTTCGAGCGAGAGCGCCCCGGCCCAGGCGCGCCGGTACAGCTCGACCATGACCGCGACCTTCATCGTGGACGCGGCGTAGAAGGGCTCGTCGGCGTCCACCGCGACCGCGAGCGGCTCGCCCAGCCGCCCCGCCGCCACGCCCACGCGGGCCGCCCCCGACGCTGCGGTGATCCGCCTGACCGCCCCCTCTAGCCCGTCCACCGCGCCACGATACCGGGCCGACGCAGGTTGCGAGCCGGTTTCGGGGGGACGCGGTAGGCTACGTGCACCGGTTGCGGACCTGCGGGCCGCCCGGGCGAGCCGAGGCATCGACCCGAGGCCGGATCCGAGCCGAGTGGCTCCCGGCCCCGTGCCCAACGCGAAGGGTCGACGCTCCGGGCCCGATTGACTCGTCAAACGCCCACGGCCCATCCACCCGGCCGCGGGGGAGGATCCGAACATGGAATGGGTTGCTGTCGCCGCGACGGCGGTGATCGCGGGCGTGGTCGGCGTTGCCGTCGGGTTCGTCGTTCGCGGCGTCTGGGCCAGCCAGGCGATCAAGGCCGCCAACGACCGCGCGGCGCGGATCGTGTCCGATGCGCGCTCGCAGCAGAAGGACATGATCCTCGAGGCCAAGGACGAGAAGCTGCGGCTGCAGCGCGAGGCCGAGGAGGAGGCGCGGGCGAAGCGTGCCGAGCTGCAGGGCCTCGAGCGCCGGCTCCTCGCCCGCGACGAGCAGCTCGACCAGCGGGCCGACATGCTCGAGGAGAAGGCCCGCAAGATCAGCGACCGCGAGCGCGAGGTGGAGCACCAGCGCGAGGCGCTCGGACGGCTCAGCCAGGAGCGCGTCGAGGCCCTCGAGAAGGTCTCCAGCCTGTCGGCCGACGATGCCAAGGCGATGCTGCTCGACGCGATCCGCGAGGAGGCGGAGCACGACGCCGTCAAGCTCGCCCGAGCGATCGAGCGGCGCGCCCGGGAGGAGGCGCAGGACCGGGCCCGCGAGGTCATCGTCACCGCGATGCAGCGCGTGGCGGCCGACCACACGGCCGAGCACACGGTCACCGTGGTGCATCTGCCCAGCGACGAGATGAAGGGCCGGATCATCGGCCGCGAGGGCCGCAACATCCGAGCCCTCGAGCAGGCCACAGGCGTCGACCTGATCATCGACGACACGCCCGAGACCGTCGTGCTGTCGGGCTTCGACCCGGTCCGCCGCGAGGTCGCGCGCCTCGCGCTGACCAAGCTCATCGCCGACGGGCGGATCCACCCGGGCCGGATCGAGGAGGTGGTCAACAAGGCCCGCGCCGAGGTGGACCTCGTGATCCGCCAGTCGGGCGAGCAGGCGGTCTACGACGCCGGCGTCCCGGGCCTGCCGCCGGAGCTGGTCAAGCTCATCGGCCGGCTCAAGTACCGCACGTCCTACGGCCAGAACGTGCTCAACCACGTCGTGGAGACCAGCCACCTCGCGGCGATCATCGCCGCCGAGCTGGGGGCCGATGTGCAGGCGGCCAAGATCGGCGGCCTGCTGCACGACATCGGCAAGGCGGTCGACCACGAGGTCGAGGGTCCGCACGCGGGGATCGGCGCCAACATCGCCCAGAAGCACAACCTGCCGTTCAAGGTGGTCAACGCCATCGCGGCCCACCACCAGGAGGTCGAGTACGCCTGCATCGAGGCGCCCATCGTCCAGGTGGCGGACGCCATCAGCGCCTCCCGGCCGGGCGCCCGTGGCGAGAACATGGAGACGTACGTCAAGCGGCTCGAGGACCTGCAGGCGATCGCCGAGAGCTTCGAGGGCGTCGAGCGCTCGTTCGCGGTCCAGGCGGGCCGCGAGGTGCGGATCCTCGTCCGCCCCGACGAGATCGACGACCTCTCGGCGACCCGGCTGGCGCGCGACATCGTCAAGAAGATCGAGGACAGCCTCACGTACCCGGGCCAGATCAAGGTCACGGTGATCCGCGAGACGCGCGCCACCGAGTACGCGAAGTAGGGGGGGCGGTCTGACGTCCATGGCCGCCCGCAGCGCGCGAGCCGGGCTCGGCAACCCGACCAACGGCAACGCCCCGCGGCCCGCGGGCGCCTGCCGCGTCCTGATGATCGGCGACGTCATCGGCAAGCCCGGGCGCCAGGCCGTGGAGCAGGTCCTGCCCGGGCTGCGCGACGAGCGCGGCCTCGACTTCGTCACCGCCAACGGCGAGAACCTCGCCGGCGGCATGGGCCTCACCGCGTCAACCGCCGACGCGCTGCTGCACGCCGGCGTGGACGTCATCACGAGCGGCAACCACATCTGGGACAAGCGCGAGATCTACGAGGCGCTCGACCGCAACGACCGGATCCTGCGCCCGCTCAACTACGGCACCCACGACGTGCCCGGCCGCGGCTGGGGCGTCTACACGGCGCTCGACGGCAGCGAGCTCGTGGTCGTGAACCTCCAGGGCCGCACGTACATGCAGCCCATCGACAACCCGTTCACCGACGCCGACCGCCTGCTCGACGAGGCGGCCGACCCGCTGCCGCCCATCCGGCTCGTGGACTTCCACTGCGAGATCACCTCCGAGAAGAACGCGCTCGGGCTGCACCTCGACGGACGCGTGTCGGCGGTCGTGGGCACGCACACCCACGTCGTCACCGGCGACGAGCGCATCCTGCCGCGCGGGACCGCGTACCAGTCCGACCTGGGCATGACCGGGCCGCTGTGGAGCGTCATCGGCTTCGACCCGGCCACGGTGCTGCCGCGGTTCATCAACGCGCTGCCGACGCGCTTCGAGGTGGGGGAGGGGCCCGTGGTCTTCAACGCCTGCCAGATCGACATCGAGCCCGCCACCGGGCAGGCCCTCCAGATCGAGCGCATCCAGCGTCTCGTGGAGCTCTAGGCCGTGGCCGTCCGCCACGCGCGCCCGGCGACGGCGACCACGGCGCGCGGCGCGGCCGAGGCCGACTTCCACACCCACACGACTCGGTCGGACGGCGTCCTCGAGCCCGCCGAGCTGGCCAGCCAGGCGCGGGCTGCGGGCGTCCGCACCCTCGGCATCGCCGACCACGACAGCCTGGCCGGCTACCGCGAGCTGACGGCCCCGGGAGCCGCGCCGCTGCCGGTCGGCCTCGTGCTCGTCCCGGCCGTGGAGATCAACTCGGTCGCCGGCCACTTCGCCGCGGACCTGCCCGAGGGCGAGCTCCACCTGCTGGGGTTCGGTGTGGACCCCGACGACGGGGCCTTCGAGGCCGCGCTCGCCGACCAGCGCGGCGCCCGCCGTGTCCGCTTCGGCCGGATGGTCGACCGCCTGCGCGAGCTCGGACTGTCGATCGATCTGCAGGTGGCCGCGCTCGACCTCTCCGCCGACGACGCCCTCGGGCGCCCCACGGTCGCCCGCGCGCTGGTCGCGGCCGGCCACGCCGTCGACGTGCAGGACGCGTTCTCGCGCCTCATCGGCCACGGCCGCCCGGGCTACGTGCCGCGCGCTGGCCTGGACCCGATCGCGGCCATCCGGGCGATCCGGACCGCGGGCGGCCTCGCATCCCTGGCGCACTTCCCCGAGGCGCCGATCCGAGAGCCGCTGATCCGCGAGCTCATGGACGCCGGCCTGGGCGCCCTCGAGACCCACCACCGCTCCTTCGACGAGCCCACCCGGCTCGCGATGTCGGCCGCCGCGCAGCGCCTGCGCCTCGCCGAGACCGGCGGCTCCGACTACCACGGGGACCACGGGCCCTACGCGGAGACGCACGCCG
>JAKAMV010000567.1 GCA_021812735.1 Chloroflexota bacterium
CCCGAGGATCGCGCTGGTCGGGGTCGTGGCCGCGCCTGCCAGGCCCGTCGGCCGCCATGCCGTTCCGACGCCCACCCCCGTCGCGACGCTGGCGGCAGAGCTGGGCGTGGGTCCGGTCCTGGTGCCGGAGCGCCTGCGGGCCGCGGAATCCGTCGGATCGGTCCTGGCGCTCGAGCCCGTGCTCGCGGTGCTCGCCGACTACGGCCAGCTCGTGCCGCCTGCGCTGCTCGACCTGCCCCACGGGGCGCTGAACCTCCACCCGTCGGCGCTGCCGCGCTTCCGGGGCGCGTCGCCCGTCCCCGCGACGATCGCGGCGGGCGATCGCGAGACCGCCGTCAGCCTCATGCGCATGGACGCTGGCCTGGACACCGGCCCGCTGGTGGCCCAGGTGCGCGTCCCGCTGGCCGGGGACGAGACAGCGCCGGACCTGGAGGCCCGGCTGGCCGAGGTGGCAGCGGACCTCCTCTGCCGGGTGCTGGGCGACTGGCTTGACGGGGTGCTGCCCGAGCATCCGCAGGCGTCCGACGGCGCCTCGCTGACCCGTCCCCTGCGCCGGGCCGACGGTCGCCTCGACCCGCGTCGGCCCGCCGCCGACCTAGCGCGGCTGGTCCGTGCCTACCAGCCGTGGCCCGGCACCTACGCGGAGGTCGATGGCGAGCGCCTCGTGGTGAGCGCGGCCCGCGTGGCCGCCGCCGCCCCGGGTGATGTCCCCGGAGCCCTGGTCCGAGAGGCCGGCGCGCCCGCGCTCGCGACGGTGTCCGGGCGGCTCGTCCTGGAGCGGGTCACGCCAGCCGGCAGGCGCCCGATGGCGGGCTCGGACTGGCTCCGCGGCCGACGGGCGGGCTCCTGACGTCCGGCTCGGCCCGTTGTCGCCGTCCGTGCCAGAATCGGCGGCGATGACCGTCCCGATTGCTGACCTCGCCCCGTTCTTCGGCCTCCGGCCGGCTCCGTCCGCCACGCGCCCGCGCGACCCGCGCCCCGGGATCTCGGGGCTGACGCCCGACGAGGTCCTGGCGTGGGCGGGCGAGCACGGCCTGCCCGCCTATCGGGCGCGCCAGGTGCTCGACGCCGTGTGGCGGGGGCGGCAGGCGTCGTTCGATGAGGTGCGCACGCTGCCGGCCGGCCTGCGGGACCAGCTCGCGGAGGCGTTCCGCTTCGACACCGCGGGCGAGGCCGAGGTCCGCCTCGCTGACGGCGGCCTGACCGAGAAGGGCGTGCACCGCCTGTCGGACGGCCTGCTCGTGGAATCGGTCCTGATGCACTACCCGGCGCGCACGGACGCTCGCGAGCGGCACTCGCTGTGCGTCAGCTCGCAGGCCGGGTGCGCGGTCGGCTGCCCGTTCTGCGCCACCGGCGAGCTGGGCATGGAGCGAGACCTGGAGACCGCCGAGATCGTGGACCAGGTCCGCCACGCTCAGCGCCGCCTGGCCGCCGACGGCAAGCACCTGACCCACGTGGTGTTCATGGGCATGGGCGAGCCGCTGATGAACCTGGACCGCGTGCTGGGCGCGATCGAGGCTCTCAAGGACCCCGCCCGCTTCGGCCTCGGCGCACGGCACATCACCGTCAGCACGTCGGGTGTCGTGCCCGGCATCCGGCGACTCACCGCCCTGGCGCCGCAGATCACCCTGGCGATCTCGCTCCATGCCGCCCGCAACGCCCTGCGCGACGTGCTGGTGCCGCTCAACCGGCGCTGGCCGGTGGAGGAGGTTGCGGCCGCCGCCCGCGAGTACGCCTCGGCGACGGGCCGGCGGGTGACGTACGAGCTCACGATGATCGACGCCATCAACGACACCGACGCCGATGCGGACGCCCTGGCGGACCTGCTGCGCGGGAATCTGGCGCACGTGAACCTGATTCCCATGAACCAGGTGGCGCACACGCCCTGGACCGGCTCCCCGCTGCCGGTGGTCGAGCGGTTCGCGGACCGTCTGCGCGCCGCCGGCGTCGCCACCACGATCCGGTTCAACCGCGGGACCGAGGTCGGGGCGGCCTGCGGCCAGCTCGCCGCCGAGCACGCGGGTCGCCCCGCCCCGGCCGTGGTGCAGCGGCGGCGCGAGCGGATCGTGGCGCAGTCAGCCGCTGCCCTCCGCGGCGAGCGGAGCGCGGAGCCTGCACCGGAGCTCGCCGGCGGCGAGGAGGGGTCGTGACCCCGCGGGCGGGCTCCGGGATCCCCGCCGCTGCCGACCGAGGGCATCGGCCGGGACGCCGCCCGCACGTCCTGGTGGCGGCCAGCATCCTGGACGCGGACCTCGCCGCGCTGGGCGATGCGGTCCGCCGGGCGGAGGCCGCGGGCGCGGACCGCATCCACCTCGACGTGATGGACGGCCACTTCGTGCCCAACCTGACGTTCGGCTGGAAGACGATCGAGGCCCTGCGCCGGGTCACGGCGCTGCCGTTCGACGCTCACCTGATGATCGCCGAGCCGGGCCGCTGGACCGAGCAGTTCCTCGACGCAGGCTGCGACTCGATCACGTTCCACGTGGAGGTGGCGGCGCCGCAGATCGCGCCGGCGCTGGCGCGGATCCGCGAGGCGGGCCGGGCCGCCGGCCTGTCAGTGAAGCCCGCGACGCCGCTCGCCGCGCTGGACGCCTACCGCGACCTGCTCGACATCGTGCTCGTCATGACCGTGGAGCCGGGCTTCGGCGGCCAGCGGTTCATGGCCGACGTGGCGGACGCCAAGCTGCTGGCGGCGCGCGCGTGGCTGGCGGCGGACGGCGCTGGCGAGGTGCAGGTGGACGGCGGGGGGCGGTCCGCCACGGCGGAGGCGATCGGCCGCGGCGGGACCGACGTCATCGTGTCCGGCTCGGCGCTGTACCGCGCCGACGACATGGCGGCCGAGGTCGCCCGCATCCGCGAGATCGCCAGCGCGGCGCGTGCCGCGACGCTCCGGTAGCGCGGCGTGCGGGCGCTCCTGCAGCGGGTCACCCGCGCCGAGGTCAGGGTGGGGGAGCGGTCGGTCGGCGCGATCGGGCCCGGCCTGCTGGTGCTGCTCGGGGTCGGCCACGGCGACGACGCGGCGACGGCCGACGCCCTCGCGCGACGGGTGTGCGAGCTGCGCATCTTCGAGGACGACGAGGGCCGGACGAACCGCTCCATCCTCGACGTGGGCGGCGAGGCGCTGGTGGTCAGCCAGTTCACGCTCTACGCCGACACCCGGCGCGGCCGGCGGCCGGGGTTCACGGACGCCGCGGCGCCGGACATCGCGATCGGCCTGTGGCGGCGGGTCGCGGCGGGCATCGAGGCGCAGGGCGTGCGGACCGCGCTGGGCGAGTTCGGGGCGGAGATGGCGGTCGAGCTCGTCAACGACGGGCCGTTCACCATCTGGCTGGACACCGCCGACCGATGATCTGGCGGAGGCGCCTGCCGGCCATCGGCGTGGTCGCGGCCCTCGTCGCCGGAGGGTGCAGCGCGGTCGGGCCGACACCGCTGGCGGCCTCGCCCTCGGCCTCCGCCAGCGTCCCGGCGGTTCCGGTGCCGTCGCCTGCCGCCTCGGGTGCCGCCGCGCCGCCGGGCGCGTCCGCGGGCCCAGTCCCAAGCCCGGCAGCGGCCCGTGCCGGCTTCGCCCACATCTACCTGGTCGTCCTCGAGAACCAGGAGTACGGCAGCATCGTGGGCAGCGCGGACGCGCCGTACCTCAACGGGCTGATCGCCCGGTACGGGCTCGCCACGGCGATGTACGGGGTGACGCACCCGTCGGAGCCCAACTACATCGCGCTGGTCTCGGGCGACACGCAGGGCGTCCGCGACGACGGGGTCCACGACCTGAGCGCGCCCAGCGTGTTCGACCAGGTCGAGGCGGCGGGCCGGACCTGGCGGGTGTACGCGCAGGGCTACCCGGGCGCGTGCTACGCGGCGGCCACGGCACCCCCGGTCGTGGACGGGCCCGGCCAGGCCGGGGAGTACGTGCGCAAGCATGACCCGGCGATCAGCTTCACCTCGATCAGTCGCAGCCCGTCGCGCTGCGCGGACATCGTGGGCCTAGCCGGGTTCAACCCCGCGGCGGCGGACTTGGAGCTGATCATCCCGAACCAGGTCAACGACATGCACAGCTCGTCGGTGCGGACGGGCGACCAGTTCCTGGCGGCGTTCCTGCCGTCGATTCTCACGAGCCCGGCGTTCGCGGCCGGCTCGCTGCTGATCGTCACGTTTGACGAGGGCACCACGGACGACCACGGCGGCGGCCACATCGCGACGCTGCTGGCCACGCCGGGCATGGAGCCCGGGACCCGGTTCGCCGCGACCGCGAACCACGCCTCGGTGCTCCGAACCGTCGAGGACGCCTGGGGGATGCCGCCGCTGGGCTCGGCCGCTGCCGCCAGCCCGCTCCCGGTCACGCCCTAACGGAGCCGCCGGCCGGCGCCTTCCGGGCCGGATGCCCCGGCGCGCCGCTTGCATCGGCACTGGGCGCGCACGAAGAAGCCGGCCGCGACATCCGCGACCGGCCCCGTGCGCCCCGGAGAGGTGGGCTAGCGGGCGCTCTTCGTCTGCGTGCGCCGACAGCGCGTGCAGGCGAGCACCTTCTCGGTGCCGCCGGCTTTCGCGACGATCGTGAGCTGGAGGTTCGGCTGGTAGCGGCGATGGGCGCGGACGCGGTTCATTCCCGACGACTGGGGGTTGAACCCGCCAATCGACGCCTTGCCGCAGATGGCGCAGGCTCGAGCCATGGTCGTGTAGGTTCCTCGGAATGGGCGGACAAACCGGACTCCGCCGGTGATGGCCGGCGCAAACGGGGTGGTATCGTAGCACACGCCCTCGGGGGAGCACCCCGTTGGCGACCCGAACGGGCCCGAACGTGTCGGCCCGCGCTCGCGAGGAGGACGTCGCCCGCGTGACCGCCGCACCGATCCCCGGCCGCTCGCTGGTGACCAAGCGTGCCGTGCGAGAGCTGGTCCGGACCGCCGTCCTGTCGGTCTACGGCGTCTCCGGCTTCGCCGGCGGAGGCCGGGTCGGGCGTCTGCTCGACCGGGCAGGGTTCGGCAATCCCGGCTGCCGCGTCACGCTGGAACCCGCGCTGGCCGTGGACCTGAACCTGCTCGTCGCCTATGGCCTGCCCGTCGCCGAGGTCGCCCGCCAGGTGGAGTCCGCCGTCCGCTACACCCTCGGCCACGCCGTCGGCCAGGGGCCGGAGCGCGTGTCGATCCGCATCGGCCGCCTCCGCCACGAGCACGGCATCGCGCCGTTCCGAGACGCCCCCGCCACCTCGGAGCCCGGACCCGCAGACCTCGCCGCGAGCGGGTCGGACGTCGCCTGATGCCGCCCCGGAGCGCGGACGGCGCGAGCTTCCTCAAGGCCTTCCGCAGCGGCGTCGCGGACCTCGCCGCCCACGTGGACGAGGTCAACGCCCTGAACGTCTTCCCGGTGCCCGACGGCGATACCGGTTCCAACATGCTGGCCACGGTCCGTGCCGCGCTGGATGCCGCCGATGCGCTGCACGTTGGCCCGGAGGCCGACGCGGGCCGGGTGGCCCACGCCGTCGCCCAGGGAGCGCTGATGGGGGCCCGCGGCAACTCCGGCGTCATCACCAGCCAGATCCTGGGCGGCATCGCGCACGCGCTGGAGGGCAAGCGCCGGTTCAACGGCCTTGACCTCGCCCACGCCCTGGACGCGGGGACCAAGAAGGCGTACGCGGCCGTGCAGCGGCCGGTCGAGGGCACCATCCTCACGGTGATCCGGGAGGCCTCGGCGGCCGCCATCGCCGCTGCGGAGCAGAACAACGATGCGGAGGCTGTCCTCGCGGCCACCGTGGAGGCGGCCGAGCGTGCCGTGGCCAAGACGCCGACGCTGCTCGAGGTCCTGCGCGAGGCGAAGGTCGTGGACTCCGGCGGCCAGGGCCTGTTCCGCCTGCTCGAGGGCGCCCTCTCGGCCGCTCGTGGCAGGCCCGTGGCGGCGGAGGAGGCGGCGCCTGCGGGCGCGGCCGCCACGTCGGGCGCACCGCTCCTCGCCGTGGGGGGCGTCGGGCCGGAGGAGACCGGCTACGGGTACGAGACCGTGTGCCTCGTCCACGCCCGCCCGGGCGGGCCACTCGACGTCCGGGCGATCGGCGCCCACCTCGAGACCCTGGGCGACTCGGTGATGGTGGCGGGCGACAGTCGGCTGGTCAAAGTGCACGTGCACAGCGAGCGGCCGGACGCGGTGATCGCCTATGCCCTGTCGCTGGGCATCGTCTCGCGCATCACCATCGAGAATCTCGACGGCCAGGCGAGCGAGGTCCGAGAGGCGCGCGCGGCCTCGTTCATGGCCGGCTCGGGCGCCTCGATGGCGGGTGCAGCCGCGGGAGCCGCTGACGGCATGGCCGACGCTGCGGAGGCGGCCGCCCGCAGCGCCGCCGCCCCGGCGCCGGACCGCGAGGAGCCGCTGGCCCTGACGCGGATGCCGCTCGGCGTGGTCGCGACCGCCCCGTCGGACGGCCTCGCGCAGCGGCTGGAGATGACGGCCGAGGGCTTCGGCGAGTACGTGGCCTTCCGGGTGATCCACGGCGGCCAGACCGTCAACCCGTCCACCGGCGAGCTGCTGGCGGCGGTCGAGGCCACGCAGGCGGACGAGCTGCTCATCCTGCCCAACAACCCGAACATCCTCCTCGCCGCCAAGCAGGTGGCGACGATGACGGACCGCCCGGTCCACATCGTGCCCACGCGCAACTGCGCCGAGGGCGTGGCCGCCCTGCTGCGCCTCAACCCAACCCGGGGCGCCGAGGAGAACGCCGTTGCGATGACCGCCGCGGCCCAGGCGATCCTGTCCGTCCAGGTCACCGAGGCCGTGCGTGACGCGACGGTGTCCGGCAAGAAGGTCAAGAAGGGCCAGACCATGGTCCTCGACCCGGACGACGGCCTGCTCGCCCACGACAGCGACCCCCACCGCGCCGTC
>JAKAMV010000021.1 GCA_021812735.1 Chloroflexota bacterium
GCAGCACGCGGGCGCCCAGGGTGGCCCCGGCGAGGACGCCCAGCGCGACGGGCGCCGCGAGCGTCGGGTCCACGTCGCCGCGGCCGAGGTAGATCCCTGCAGACGCCGCCGCCGTGACGCCGATCATGAAGTTGCTCGTTGCCGAGCTGACCTTCATCGGCAGGCGCATCGCCCCGTCCATCGCGAGCACCTTGAGGGCGCCCGAGCCGATGCCCAGCAGGCCCGACACCACGCCCGCTCCGGCCATCAGGACGAAGCCCAGGGGCACGCGCTGTGCAGCGTACGGGACGTCGCGGCCGAGCCGGGCGTCGGGGTACTCGCCGACGAGGCGCATCCGGGCGGCCAGGGGCGAGGCCTCGACGACCGGCGGCAGCTCCTCGCCCAGCCGGAAGGCCTGCTGGACGGCCGAGAACAGCAGCACGATCCCCAGCAGGATGTACAGGGCAGCCGGCGCCACGACGGCGGCGAGCAGCGCCCCGCACACCGCTCCCGTCGTCGTGGCCAGCTCGAGGAACATGCCCACCCGCATGTCGGTCATCCGGTCGCGCACGTACGCGGCCGCGGCCCCCGAGCTGGTGGCGATGACGCTCACGATGCTGGCGCCGATGGCGAGCCGGATGTCGACGCCGAACAGGATGGTCAGGGCGGGCACCACCAGGATGCCGCCGCCGACGCCGGCGAGCGCGCCGATCACGCCGGCCAGGAGCGACACGAAGAAGATCCCGATATCGGCGCTGAATGTCACGCGGGCGCACCAGTCTCTGTCTGGGGGTGGGCGCCCAGTATCGCCCGAGTCGGCGATCCGGGCGGCCGACGCCGTCCGCGCCTCGCGCCGTACCCTTGCGAGCGTGGCCGGAACCCTCGATCCCGACGCCCTCGTCCCGCCTGCGGCCCGCGTGGCGATCCTGTCGTGGTACGCGGCGCACGGCCGGCGGCTGGCGTTCCGGGCAACGAGGGACCCGTACGCTGTGCTGGTCTCGGAGATGATGGCGCAGCAGACGCAGGCCGCCCGGGCAGCGGAGGCGTGGACGGCGTGGACGACCCGCTGGCCGACGGCTGCGGACCTCGCCGCGGCCCCGCTCGCCGCGGTGCTGCGGGCCTGGGCCGGCCTGGGCTACAACCGTCGGGCGCTCGCCCTGCACCGGGCCGCCCAGACGATCGTGGCGGACTACGGTGGCCGCGTGCCGCGCGACGCCGACGCGCTCCGGCGTCTGCCGGGCGTCGGGCCGTACACGGCGCGGGCCGTGGCGGCCATCGCGTTCGACGAGCCGGTCGGAGCCGTGGACACCAACGTGCGCAGGGTGCTGGGCAGGATCGCCGCCGGCGGGCCCGGGGCGTTGACGGACCGGGCGGCGCAGGCGCTCGCCGATGCCGTGGTGCCGCGGGACGAGGCTGCCGCCTGGACGCACGCCCTGATGGACGTGGGCGCCCTGCTGTGCGCCCCGCGCAGCCCCGTCTGCAGCAAGTGCCCGGCCGCCCCCTGGTGCCGGTACGCGGCGGGGGAGCGGGCTGGCGATTCCCGGCGCGTCGCCCCGCGCCAGTCCCGGCCCGCGCTGCGATTCCGCGCCACCACGCGCTGGCTCCGCGGGCGGGTGCTCCAGCGCGCCCGCGAGGCGCGGGACGGGGAGTGGGTCGAATTTCCTGATGCGATCGGCGAGCACCGGCCTGCGGCGGTCCGGGAGGCGGTCCAGGCGCTCGCGGCCGAGGGGCTGCTCGAGGCCCGGGACGCGGCCGGGGCTATTGAAGCGCGCCTGCCCGCGACCGCCCCGGGACATTCGGCAGGTTCGGGCCGGGGCGGCGGGCCGGGGGCGCCCGTGCCGCCGCGGAGCAGCTGAGGGCCCTCGGCACAGGAACCCGCCGGTCGGGCACGGTACCCTTGCGGCCGTGCCCTCCGAGACCGCGCCCCTCCCCGGCGACGACCCCACCCTCGTCGCGCTCTCGCTCGACGAGCTGGAGCTGCGCTGGGCGGGTGCGGCCGCCCGCGGGGCGATCTCCGCGGAGGCCATGACGGGCGCCGACCGCAAGGCCCAGGCGCTCGGGGTCGGGGGCGAGGCGCTGATGGAGCACGCCGGGACCGCGGTGGCCGCGGCCGCCCGGGCGCTGCTGGCCCACAACGGGCGCGAGGGCCGGCCGGTGCTCGTGCTGGGCGGCCCCGGCAACAACGGCGGCGACGGCTTCGTCGCTGCTCGGAGGCTGGCCGCCTGGGGTGTCCCGGTGATCGCGGTGCTGGTGTCCGGCGACGAGCGACCCGGCACCCCCGATGCGGCGCGGAACTGGAGGCGGCTCGACGGCCTCGCGGGGGTGACCTGCATCCACGCCCCGGTCGCGCGCGACGTGGTGATCCTGGCACAGGGGATCGAGAGGGCGGGGATCATCGTCGACGCTCTGCTGGGCACCGGTGTCAAGGGCCGGCTGCGCGAGCCGATCCGCAGTGCGGTCGAGGTGATCCAGCGAGCCCGCGACGCCGGCACGCCGGTCCTCGCCGTGGACACCCCCACGGCCGTCAACCTCACGTCGGGCGACCCGTCCGAGCCCGTGGTCCGCGCCGACCTCACAGTCACGTTCCATCGGCCGAAGCTGGGTCTGCAGACTCGCCTCGGCCGGGCACTGGCCGGTCGAGTGCTGGTGGCGCCGATCGGCATTCCGCTGGAGGCTGACCGTGGCTGACCGCGGCCCGGCCCCGGAGCCCCGCCCGGGATCGCGCCAGCCAGGCGTCCGAGAGGTCCTCCTCGTCGCCGCCGTCGTCGTCGCGCTCGTCCTGGCCGCTGCCGCGCTCACGGCCATCCTGCCGCGAGAGGTGCAGGCGGTCGTGTTCCACACCCCTCTCCTGATCGCGGTGCTCGTCCTTGGCACCGCGGTCGTCCTGTGGCGCATCCTGCGTGCGCCGAGTCCCTGAGGTCGCCGCCATGCCTGACCAGCCGCACACCGCGTCCCGTCCGCCGCTCGCCACTCGGGGTGCCGATCTCGAGCACCTGACCCGCGAGACCTGGGACGTCCTGATCGTCGGCGGCGGCATCGTCGGCTGCGGGGCCCTGCTCGACGCGGCCAGCCGGGGCCTGCGGGCGGCGCTCATCGAGCAGGACGACATCGCGGTGGGGACGTCCTCCCGGTCCAGCCGGCTCGTCCACGGCGGCCTGCGCTACCTCGAGCAGTTCCATGTCGGCCTCGTCCGGGAGGCGCTCCATGAGCGTGCCCGGCTGCTGGAGCTGGCGCCCCACCTCGTCCGGCTCGAGAAGTTCCTGTTCCCGCTGTACGGCCGTCCGGCCGTGACGCGCTCCTTCTACGAGTCGGGCATGGTGCTCTACGACCTCCTCGGGTCGGCGAAGCGGGGCGGCCGCCACCACCACCTCTCGGTGGACGCTGCGCTCGAGCTGGCGCCCGACCTCCGTCGAGAGGGACTGCAGGGAGCCATGCTGTACAGCGACGGCATGGAGGACGACGCCCGGTACACCCTGGCGGTCCTGCGGACGGCGATCCGCGAGGGCGGCCTCGCGGTCACCCGGGTCACGGCCGTCAAGGCCATCCGGGACGGCGGGCGCGTCGCCGGCGCCACCGTCCGGGACGAGCTGACAGGCGTCGAGCTCGACGTCCGCGCGGCCGCCGTCCTCGACGCCACCGGCGTCTGGGGGGCCAGGCCCGACCGGCCCTTCGGCTCGGAGAAGGCGACGTTCAACGTCTTGCCGTCTCGCGGCAGCCACATCCTGGTGCCGCGCGAACGGATCGAGGTCCGCACCGGTGTCACCATCCGGGTGCCGGGCAAGGTCGCGTTCATGGTCCCGTGGCCGCGGCACTGGGTCATCGGGACCACGGACGACCCGTTCACCGGGCCGGTGGACAGGCCGTCCGCGAGCGGTCCGGAGGTCGAGAGGATCCTCGCCGCGGTCAACAGCGCGTTCGACGTGGGCCTCTCCCGCGAGGACATCGTGGGCACGTACGCCGGGCTCCGGCCGCTCATCGCGCCGTCGGGCGCCAGCTCCACCGTGAAGGTGTCGCGCGAGCACAAGGTCGCCGTCGAGGACCGCGGCCTGGTGCGCATCAGCGGCGGCAAGTACACGACCTACCGCCTGATGGCCAGCGACGCGATCGACGCGGTGCTGGGCGCGGACGCGAAGGACCGCCCGTCGGGCACGGCCGACCTGCCGATCATCGGCGCCGCGCCGCGGCCGGAGCTGGACGCGCTGATCGCGCGGCTCTCCCGGGAGCCGGGCATGGACGTGGAGTCGGCGCGGTCGCTCGTGGACCGCCACGGCACCGAGGCTGAGACGGTCGTCGAGCTGGGACGCCGGCGCGACCTGATCCGGCCACTGGTCGCGGGCCAGCCGATGATCGAGGCCGAGGTGGCCTGGGCGGCTGAGCACGAGCTCGCCCTGTCCCTCGACGACGTCCTCGCGCGCCGCATGCGCCTCGCGATGACGCTCCGCGACCGCGGCGAGTCGATCGCCTCGCGCGTGGCCGCCATCGCCGGGGACGTCCTGGGCTGGGACGCGCCCCGCCAAGCCATCGAGGCGGCGCGGTACCTCGAGGGCGCCCACCGCGAGTTCGACGTCCCCGCGTAGCGGGCCTGCCGCCGCGCTGGCGCACCAGCGAGCAGCTCGCCTGGATCGGCGCCCGGGCCACCCGGGCCCGGGCCCGGGTGGCGAACCGGGCGTCTACCACCGCGACCTGAGAGGCGGCTGAAAATTGGGTATCGCCACGCTCGCAGAATGAGGGTAGAGTGCGACCGCGCGGATCGCCGCGCGCAGCTCACACCCGTTCGCGCGCACGACAACCTGGTCTCCTCCGGATTTGCCTCGAGGGCCTCGTCTAGAAGCGGCGACATCTGGAGGACATCGGCACGTGGCCGACAAGACCCTGACCTGCTCGGACTGCAACATGGAGTTCGCCTTCACCGAGCGCGAGCAGGCCTTCTACGCAGAGAAGGGATTCTCAGAGCCTCGGCGCTGCCCGTCGTGCCGCGCCAGCCGCAAGCAGGCCCGCTCCGGCGGTGACAGCAGCTACGGCGGCGGCTCGTACTCGGGCGGCGGCTACGATTCCGGGTACGGTGGCGGCGGCTACTCCGCGGGCGGCTACGGCGGCGGCGGCGGCTTCGGCAACCGCAGCAGCGGGCCGCGAGAGATGTTCACGGCGACCTGCAGCAGCTGCGGGCGCGAGGCTCGCGTGCCGTTCCGCCCCACGAACGGCAAGCCGGTCTACTGCTCTGATTGCTTCCGCTCGCAGCGGGGCGGCTGAGCGCCGCATCGCTCGACCGGGCCGCGGCGACGCGGCCCGGTTCTGCGTCTAGGGGGACCCGGCCTCCATCGAGCGCGGGCCGCTGCCCGTTTGGCGGGCGGCCCGACGCCGCTGCCCGCTGGGCGGGCACTCCGGCGCAGATGCCCGCTGGGCGGGCACGCTGACACACGATGCTGCCCGAATCCCGACGCTGTGGCCCGCCTCGCGTGTCAGGCTGCCCAGTGATCGGGCACGTGCGCATCGTCGCCCGCTGGACGGGCACGCTGCGAGGGGGCGACGCGGGCGCCGGACGCACGTGAGTCGCCCGCGCCCCCGCGGTGTAGGATCGGCTTCGTCGTCCTGCGCCGGTGGCGCATCGCCCCACCCTCCCGAAGCCCAGCGGAGTGACCTGAATCCATGGCCGTCGGCTCGTCCAACTCGTTCGACCTCATCGTCCTCGGTGCGGGCACCGGCGGGTACGCTGCCGCGTTCCGCGCCTCCCAGCTGGGCCTGCGGGTGGCGCTGGTGGACGAGGGGAAGATCGGCGGCACGTGCCTCCACCGCGGCTGCATTCCCACCAAGGCCCTGCTGGAATCCGCGGCCGTGGTCCAGCGGGTGGCACACGCGGCGGACTTCGGGGTCAACGTCCCGGGTGCGGCGGTCATCGACTACGCCAAGGTCGCCCAGCGGCGCGACATGGTGGTCAACCGGATGTGGAAGGGCCTCGGCAGCCTGGTCAAGAAGTACAACGTGACGTGGGTTGAGGGCCGCGGTCGGCTCGACGGGGCCCACAAGGTGCGCGTGAGGGGCGTCGACGCCAACGAGGTGATCCTCGAGGCGACCGACGTGATCCTGGCCACCGGCTCGCGCGTGAAGTCGCTGCCCGGAATCACGCCGGACGGAGTGCGCATCGTGACCAGTGACGACGTGCTCAGGATGTCCACCCTGCCCAGGAGCGTCATCGTCATCGGCGCCGGCGCCGTGGGCGTCGAGTTCGCGTCGTTCTACCATGACATGGGCGCCGCGGTGACCCTGCTCGAGTACCTGTCGGCGGTCGTCCCGCTCGAGGACGTCGAGGTCTCGAGGGAGCTCGAGCGGACCTTCACCCGACGGGGCATCAAGGTGATGACCAGCGCCCGCTTCGACCCGGCATCGGTCCTGGCCGGCGACGAGGGCGTGCGGATCACGGTGGGCCCCGACGGCGGCCAGGCCGAGGAGATGGCCGCCGAGATGCTGCTCGTGGCGGCAGGGCGCGCCGCCAACGTCGAGGACGTGGGCCTCGAGACCACGGCGGCCGAGGTGGACCGCGGCATCGTGAAGGTGGACGGCCTGATGCGCACCCGCGAGCCGCACCTGTACGCCATCGGCGACATCGTCGGGGGGCTGCAGCTCGCGCACACGGCGGCGCACGAGGGGATGATCGCCGCGCACGTGATCGCCGGCGAGCAGGACGTCCACCCGATGGACTACGTCCGCCAGCCGCGCGCGACGTACTGCCGCCCCGAGATCGCGTCGGTGGGCCTGACCCAGCAGCAGTGCGAGGCGCAGGGCATCCCCGTCAAGGTGGGCAAGGTTCCGTTCCAGGCCGTGGGCAAGGCGATCATCGGCGGCGAGTACGAGGGCTTCGCCAAGATCGTCGGCCACGCGGAGACCGACGAGACGCTGGGCGTCCACATCATCGGCCCGCACGCGACCGATCTGATCGCCGAGGCGTCGGTGGCGCTCTCGCTCGAGGCGACGCCGTGGGAGATCGGGGCGGCCACGCACGCGCACCCGACCCTGTCGGAGGTCCTGGGCGAGGCGGCGATGGCCGTGGACGGACGGTCGATCAACTTCTAGCGTCCGCGCCCCCCGCGGGCGCAGCTCAGAGGGGCGATGACGGTGGCCGGTCAGGACGGCGGCACGGCGGCGGGCGAGCTCGCCGCGGCGTACGGTCTCGTCGACGCCGACCTGGTCGCCATGTACCGCACCATGGCGCTCGCGCGGGCGCTGGATGAGCGGATGTGGGTCCTCAACCGGTCCGGGCGTGCCCCGTTCGTGATCAGCGGGCAGGGTCACGAAGGCGCGCAGGTTGGGATCGCCTGGCCCCTGCGCCGCGATCACGACTGGGTGGCGCCGTTCTACCGGTCCATCGCCACCTGCCTCGTCGCCGGCATGACGCCGCGCGAGCTGATGCTGGCCCAGTTCGCGCGGGGCTCGGACCCGAGCTCGGGCGGGCGCCAGATGCCGGGCCACTACGGCCACCCGGGCCACCACGTGGTGTCGGTGTCGTCGCCGGTCGCCACGCAGATCCTCCACGCCGCGGGCATCGCCCTGGCGGCCCGGATCCGCGGCCTGGACCAGGTGGCGATGGCGATCATGGGGGAGGGGAGCTCGAACCAGGGCGACGTCCACGAGGCGCTCAACTTCGTCGCCATCCACCGCCTGCCCTTCGTGTTCGCGGTGGAGAACAACGGCTACGCGATCAGCGTGCCTGCCGAGAAGGAGCTGTCGGTCCGTGACGTGGCGACCCGGGCCACCGGCTACGGCATCCCGGGCACGGTGGTGGACGGGACCGACGTGCTGGCCTGCTATGCGGCCGCGCGGGAGGCGATCGAGCGGGCCCGGCGCGGTGACGGGCCGTCGTTGATCGAGGCCAAGGTGACGCGCCTCACGGGGCACTCGTCGGACGACCAGCAGACCAAGTACCGCTCCGAGTCGGAGCTCGAGGAGACTCGGGCCCGCGATCCGCTGCCGATCTTCCGCGCTCAGCTGCGCGCGGCGGGCGTGCTCGACGAGTTCGCCGAGCTGGAGATCGAAGGCGGCGTGGCCCTGGCCGTCGAGGACGCGACCGCCTTCGCCGAGGCGGAGCCCGATCCCGACCCGTCCACCGGGATGGACCACGTGTTCGCCGACCCGTCGTCGAACGAGCCGCCGCCCCCCTGGCACCCGGCGCTGCGGGGAGTGGCGGGCTGATGGCCGTCCGCACGCTGATCGAGGCCATCCGCGAGGGCCTGGCTGAGGAGATGCGCCGCGACCCGGCCGTGGTCGTGCTCGGCGAGGACGTGGGCAAGAAGGGCGGCGTGTTCCTGGCGACCGACGGGCTGTGGGCCGAGTTCGGGGACGACCGGGTCATCGACACGCCGCTGACGGAGTCGATGATCGTCGGGGCGTCGGTCGGGGCCGCTCTGAACGGGCTGCGGCCCGTCGCCGAGATCCAGTTCGCCGACTTCATCTTCCCGGCGTTCAACCAGATCGTGTCCGAGGCCGCCCGGATGCGCTACCGGACGTTGGGCGGGGCGGCGGTGCCGATAGTGATCCGCGCCCCGTTCGGGGGCGGCGTCCACGGCGCGCTGTACCACTCGCAGTCTGTCGAGGCGTTCTTCACGCACGTGCCGGGCATCAAGACGGTCGTGCCGTCCACGCCGTACGATGCCAAGGGCCTGCTGCGGGCCTCGATCCGCGACGAGGACCCCGTCCTGTTCCTCGAGCACAAGAAGATGTACCGCTCGGTGCGCGGTGAAGTCCCGGAGGGCGAGTACACGGTCCCGCTCGGGCGGGCGGCCGTTCGGCGGTCGGGCCGTCGGCTCTCCGTCGTCGCGTACGGGCTGATGGTCCACTACGCGCTCGAGGCCGCCGAGCGCGTCGCGGGCGAGGGCATCGACTGCGAGGTCATGGACCTGCGGACCCTGCGTCCGCTGGACCGCGAGACCCTCCTGGCCTCGGTGCGCAAGACCGGCAAGTGCCTCGTCGTGTACGAGGACAACCGGTTCGGCGGGTACGGCGCGGAGATCGCCGCGATCATCGCCGAGGAGGCGTTCGAGTACCTCGACGGGCCGGTCTCGCGGCTCGCCGGACCGGACACGCCGGCGATGCCCTACAACCACGTGCTCGAGGAGTGGTTCATGCTCAGCCCGGCCAAGATCGCCGACGCGATCCGAAGGCTGGCGGCGTACTGATGGCCGGCGCCGACGCGGCGGAGCTGTCGGCGGTGGAGGCGCGGCTGCGCTCCCTGCTCGAGCCGTACGCCGGCCGGCTGGGGTGGGCGACCATCTACAACCTGCCCACGCTTCGGCGGCCGGGCGCCAGGGCGCACGACTGGTTCGCGTTCGTCAAGCCCGCCACGAGGCACGTTTCGCTGTTCCTCCTGCCGGTGCGTGCCTGGCCCAACCTCCTGGACGCGTGCTCCCCCGAGCTGCGCGCCCGCAGGTCTGGCGCCGCCATGCTCAACTTCACGACCCTGCCCGACGAGCTGGCGGCCGACGTCGAGGCGCTGCTGGCGCGGGCGTTCGAGCGGTACGTCGCCGAGGGCTGAGCGCGGCAGGACACTTGGGATCGAGGGGGTCGTCCCCCCCCGCGCCGATGCCCACCGAGGGTGAAGACCGAGCTGGCGTCGGTCGAGGAGACACCGCGGCGTCTGGACGTGGAGGCGCGACTGGCGGCGACCGTGGTGGGGGAGCGATTCGGCTGGGAACCGCGCCGTGCCGCCCGTCTCATCGTTCTTCCGACGGCACCACCGCGCGCCAATGTGCGCCGGCAGGACGCCGTCCTGCGCGCCGCCTTCCCGTTGCGCGGGCCGCGCCTGCGGACGTGGCCTCGGGCTCCGGCCGGCTCGGTCGCGGCCCTGGCGTCCGTGCCGTTTACGCGCGGGGCGCGTGGTAGCCGACCGCCCGACGCCCCGGAAGCGGATACGTGGCCGCCGGATCACGCCGCGGGAGCGGGGAAGGCATGGCGGCGTCGATGCCGGTGCCGCATAGGCGTGTGGCGCGTCGTCGGTGCCAGGCGCGGCGGGCGACGGCGCCGAGCACGCGCCCGGCGCATGGGCGGCGCGGGCGCCGAGGCCAGCGCGGGATAGCACGCGCCCGGCGCATGGGCGGCGCGGGCGCGAGGACCCCGCGGCACAACCGGGCTGGATGCGCAACACTAGAGCCCGCCATCGCGCGCCCGCGTCCCTGCGCGACGAACCGGAGGAACCGCCCATTGGCCAAGGTGACGATGCCCCAGCTCGGCGAGAGCGTGGCGGAGGGCACGATCGGGCGCTGGCTCAAGCAGCCCGGCGACAATGTGGCGAAGTACGAGCCACTGCTCGAGGTGATCACCGACAAGGTGAACGCCGAGGTGCCGTCGCCGTTCGAGGGCGTGCTCCGTGAGATCCTGGCGCCCGAGGGCGCGGTGGTGCCGAACAACGCCGCGATCGCGGTCATCGACACGGTCGACGACACAGGCGCGGGTGCGGCCGCCGGGTCCGGCGCGCCGGCGGCGAGCGGGGCCGGGCCGACGTCGAGCGTGGACGCCGACACGCGGCCCGAGGTGACCCCCGAGTCCGGACCGAGTGCAGCGCCCGTCCCGATCATGGCGGCCGGCACGCCCGCTCCGGCGGCCGCAGCCCAGCACTCGACCGTGCCGAGCGCGCCGCCCTCGGCAGACGCAGAGGAGGCTGGCGACGCCAACGCCCGCATGACGCCCGCGGTGCGGCGCCTGCTCCGCGAGCACGGGCTGGAGGCGTCGCAGGTGCACGGGACCGGCGGCGGCGGGCGGATCACTCGCGAGGACGTGCTGGCGCATGTCGAGCAGATCCGCACGGGCGTCGCGCAGCCCGCCCCGACCCAGGCCCAGGCCGCGGCCGCATCACCCGCGGTCGCATCATCAGCTGCCACGGGCTCAGCCGCTCCCGCCGGCGCCGCGATCACCTTCCCGTCGGGCGTGGACGAGCTCCTCGTCCCGATGAGCCAGATGCGCAAGGGGATCGCGGCCCAGATGTCGCGCGCCCTCGCCGCACCGCACGCGTATCTCCAGGTGGAGGTCGACGTCACGCGGCTCGTCGCGCTGCGCGAGCGGCTCAAGGGCGCATACCAGGCCAAAGAGGGCATGAGCCTCTCCTACGTGCCGTTCGTGGTCAAGGCGAGCGCCGAGGCCCTCAAGCGCAACCCAACCTTCAACGCCCACTGGACCGATCAGGGGCTGCTCGCCAAGCGCCGGATCAACATCGGCGTGGCGGTGGCGATGGGCGACGGGCTCATCGTGCCGGTGGTGCGCGATGCCGACCGGCTCTCGATCCACGGCCTCACCGCCGTGATCAGCGACCTCGCCAGCCGGGCGCGCGCCAACAGGCTGCGCCTCGACGACTTCGGCGGAGGCACGTTCACGGTGGACAACACGGGCTACCTCGGCACGAACCTCGTCATGCCGATCCTCAACGTGCCCGAGGTGGGGATCGTCACCATGGAGGCCATCACCAAGCGCCCCGTGGTGGTCAGCACGCCCGAGGGCGACGTCATCGCGATCCGCCCGATCATGAACATGGTCCTGGGGATCGACCACCGCGCGAACGACGGCGCGGCCGGGGCCGCCCTGCTCCGCGACATCAAAGCCTGGCTCGAGGGTGTCGGCCCCGAGACCGCCATCTACTAGCCATGGCCCGAGAACTGCCCGTCCTGCCCGCCTCCCCTGCCATCCACGGCCACGCGCCCGCCCTGCCGCCCGCCATCGCCATGGGCGGGGGCGTCGAGGCCCCGCCGACCCCGGGGGCTCCCGCGGCCGGGGGCGCGGGGCTGCGCCGCCACCCCGACTGGATCCGCGCCAGGATGCCCGCGGGCGACGCGTACCACGACCTGCGCCGGATGCTCGCGGGGCTGCGCCTCAACACGGTCTGCCAGGAGGCCATGTGCCCCAACCTGGGCGAGTGCTGGGACCAGCGCACGGCCACGGTGATGATCCTGGGCGACGTGTGCACCCGCGCCTGCGGCTTCTGCGCGGTCAAGACGGGCCGGCCCGCCTGGTTCGACGACGACGAGCCGCGCCGCGTGGCCGAGGCCGTCGCGCAGATGGGCCTCGAGCACGTGGTGGTCACGAGCGTCGCGCGCGACGACCTGCCCGACGGCGGCGCCGGCGCCTTCGCCGCCACGATCCGCGCGATCCGCGCCCGGAGCCCGCGGACGGGCGTCGAGGTCCTGATCCCGGACTTCAACGGCGGGGAGGCCCCGCTGCGCGCGGTGATGGCCGCCGGGCCGGACATCCTCAACCACAACCTCGAGACCGTGCGGCGGCTGCAGGGGCCGGTCCGCCGGCGGGCCCGCTGGGACCGCACCCTCTCGGTGCTCCGGCGCGCGAAGGCGTACGCCGCGGAGTACGGCAACGCCGCGCACACCAAGTCGAGCCTGATGGTCGGCCTGGGGGAGACGCGCGCGGAGATGACCGAGGCATTCGAGGCGCTGCGCGCGGCGGACTGCGACATCCTGACCGTCGGCCAGTACCTGCGGCCGACCGCCCGGCACCTGCCCGTCGAGCGCTACTACCACCCCGGCGAGTTCGCCGAGATGCGCGACGAGGCGCTCGCGATGGGCTTCCGCCACGTGGAGTCGGGGCCGCTCGTGCGCTCCAGCTACCACGCCCGCGACCAGGTGCCCGACGCCGAGGCCAGGTCAGCCCGCCGCCGCGCCGTCCTCGACGCCGACGGGCGCGTGGTGCCGGGGTCCGCGGAGGTCTGACCGACGGGACGGCCGAACCGGCTATCCTTCGCCCATGCCCTCGACGCTCTCCCGCAAGCTCCCCCTCGCCGAGCTCCACTGCCATCTCGGCGCCGCCGTCACGCCGGCGATCATGTGGTCGATCGCTCACGCCCAGGGGATCAAGCTGCCCACGCGCGACTACTGGGCGTTCCGCGACCTCATCACCGTTCACCCGCGGCGGCCAAAGAGCTTCGACGGCTACCTCCAGCTGTTCCACTGGACCGAGCTCATCCAGTCGAGCCCGCTCGCCGTCGAGCGCGCCGTGTACGAGGTCGTGGGCGGCGCCTATCGCAAGAACAACATCACCACGATGGAGCTCCGCTTCAACCCGATGAAGCGGAACCGGGGCGGCGAGCAGGACCTCGACCACATCATCGCGGCAGCGGTGCGGGGCATGGACCGGGCCACGCTCGAGTACCCGGTGAAGCCCGGCCTGATCTTCTGCCTCGACCGGGCGTTCCCGTACGAGCTCAACGAGATCCTGGCGGAGAAGGCGATCTCGTGGCGCGACCGGGGCGTGGTGGGCGTGGACGTCGCCGGCCCCGAGTCCGCGACGTTCCGGGTGGCCGACTATCGCAAGCTGTTCCGACGGGCGCGCCAGTACGGCCTCGGGATCACCTTCCACACCGGCGAGTCCGGTCCGGTGGAGGAGGTCGCGCGCGTCGTCGAGCTCATCGAGCCCGACCGCATCGGCCACGGCGTGAAGGCCGCCTACGACCCGCGCGTGATGGGCATGCTCCGCGAGCGGGGGATCGTGCTCGAGATCTGTCCCACGTCCAACCTCAACACGGGCGTCGTGTCCGGCTGGGAGGAGTTCCGCTGGATCTTCGACCAGTTCCGCCGCAACGGGGTGCGGTACACGATCAGCACTGATGGCCCGGAGATGAATCGGACCTACATCCGCGACGAGCTGGCGTCGCTCGGCCGCCTGGGGATCCTCTCGCTCGAGGAGCAGGAGCAGGCCGCCGCCACGTCGCTCGCGGCGTCGTTCGTGCCCAACGTCTCGGACGTGCCGAGCCCAACCCGCGAGCCCGCGCCGCGCGATGTCGTGGAGCGCGAAGAGGCCTGATCAGTCGCGGTCGGGCGCCGTCCCCGTGGCCCCGGGCGTCGCCGCACCGCGCCCCGGCTGCGGCACTCGGTAGGTGCAGCAGCGGTCGCCGTCCTTGATGTGGCACTCGCGCTCGACGCCCGGTCCCAGCAGGTCGCGGAACATCGCGAGCTCGGCGCGGCAGGCGGCCCCGTTGAGCACCGCGATGTCGTGGACCGCGCAGTTGTGCTGGACCAGGCGGATCGCGTCGTCGGAGACCTCCGCCTCGGCCAGGTAGCCGAGCCCGTCCTGCAGGCGCGCCAACTCCCGCACGCGGTCCGCCAGCGGTGCGTCGACCGGGAGGGCCGCCGCGAGGCCGTCGCGCAGCGCGTTCCCGGCCTGGCGGCTTCGGGCCGCCATGACGTCCTCGAGCAGCGCGTCGCCCCCGAGCTCGAGGATGGCGGCGATCAGGCCGGTCGCGAGGCCCTCGTAGTTGGACGGGAACCGACCCTGGGCGTCGCCGGTGACGTCGTACAGGTGCCGCGGCCGCCCCACGCCGTGGCGCACGGACGTGCGGCTGACCAGCTCGGCGCCCTCGAGCGCGCGCAGCTGCTGGGCGACGCCGCTGCGCGACGCGCCGATGGCGGTGGCGATGGCGTCGGGCGAGGCCGGACCGTTCCGCCGCAGGTGCACCAGGATCGCGCGGCGGAGCGCGGGCTCGGGCGTGCTGGTCTGGGGCGCTGACATGCCGAGACGAGGCTAGCAGGAACCGCGGCCGGGCGTCCTGGACGGGGCTCCTCGGACCGACTGCCCGACCGGCCCAGCCGACTCCAGGGCGGTGGTCAGCCCCCTGCGCCAGGCAGGCGCTCAGACGGTACTCGCTGTTGGCGCCCACGCACGTCTGGAGCGTCATCGAGGGGACGGCCTGCGCGGCCCCCGAATGGGCCACAGCCATCGCCGCGAGAGCCGGAGGCGTCGCCTCCAGATCGCCTGCCCGGGCGGTGGCGCCACGTCTCGGGCCCTGGCCGGGCCTTGGCCGTTCGGGGCCGCCTGCCGTACGATGCACGGGCCCCGGGTTCGACCCACCCCCGCCTGCCGCCGTGCCCGACGCGCCCAGAGGAATCCGTGCCCGACATCCGCCCGTTCCGCGCGCTTCGCTACAACCCCGACGTGGCCGGCGACCCGGCCCTGCTCGTCGCGCCGCCGTACGACGTCATCGGCCCAGCCCTGCACGAGCAGCTGCTCGCCCGGCACCCTCGCAACGCGGTTCGGCTGGACCTCCCGGCGGGCCTGCCCGGCGAAGACCCGGACGAGCGCTACCGGCGGGTGGCGCGGACGGTCGCCGAGTGGCGGTCCGACGGGACGCTCCGCCGCGACCCGAAGCCATCGGTCTACGTCTACGAGCAGACATACCGCGTGCCCGGAACGGAGCTCCAGCGGACCCAGCGCGGCTTCTTCGCGCGTCTGCGGATCGAGCCGTTCGGGCCCGGGTCGGGCGTGCTGCCGCACGAGCGGACGCTGTCGGGGCCCAAGGAGGACCGGTATCGGCTCTTGCGCGCCACCAGCCTCAACACCTCGCCGGTCGTCGGCCTGTACGAGGACCCGTCGCGGTCCGCCGCGGCGACCCTGTCGGCGGCGGCGGCCGATTCCCCGGTGCTGGACCTCGAGGACGACGACGGTGTCCGGCACCGCCTGTGGGTGGTTCCCGCGGAACCCGGCAGCGCCGCAGAGTCGGTGATCGGCGTCGCGTCGGCCGGCCCGGTGTTCATCGCCGACGGCCACCACCGCTACGAGACCGCGCTCCGCTACCGCGACGAGCGGCGGGTCCAGTCGACGGAGACCGATCCCGCCTTCGACTTCCTGCTGATGCTGCTCCTCGACGCGGCCGACAACTTGACCGTGCTGCCGACGCACCGTCTCCTGCGGGGCCTCGGCGACGCGGGCCTCGCCCGTCTCGCCGACGGGATTGCGGGGCTGTTCGCGACGGAGGCCTCGGCGGTCGATGCGCTTCTGGCGCGTTTCGGCGGCGCGGGCGGCCTCAGGGGCGGCGAGGGCCGCTTCGGGCTCGTCACTCGCGACGGCGCGTGGCTGCTCACCGCCCGGCGCGACGCCATCGCGCCACTCCAGGTCGCAGGAGGGGCGGCTGTCCGCGCGCTCGACGTGTCCCTGCTCGGGACCGCGCTCGAGGCCCTGCTCGGCCTCGACGCGGCGGCGGTGGCCGGCGGCCAGCGCGTGGCCTACACCAAGTCGGCGTCCGAGGCGGCCGCGGCCGTGGCCTCGGGCGCGGACGGGGTGGACGCGGCGTTCCTCCTCGAGCCCACCCCCGTGGCCAGCATTCTCGCCGTGGCCCGTGACGGCGACGTGATGCCGCAGAAGTCGACCTACTTCTACCCCAAGGCGCTCACCGGGTTGCTCCTCAACCCGCACGAGTGGTAGCGGAAGCACGCCCATGACCGACCTCACCACGCACGGAGACCGCCTCGCCGGCCGCGCCGTGTCCGGCGGCCGCCCGGTGCGCAAGGACGAGATCGAGCTGGTCGAGCGCGGCCTCTATGTGGAGTCGTGGCTGCCGGAGCGCCGCTCGCGCCGCAAGCCGCTCCTCTTCGTCCACGGCGTCCTCGCCGGCTCGTGGGTCTGGGAGCGGTACCTGCACCACTTCGCGGCCCGCGGCTGGGAGGGCCACGCCCTCAACCTGCGCAACCACTACTGGAGCCAGACCGCGGACCCGGGGACGCTGACGATCGAGTCCTACACCGAGGACGTGATCGCCGCGATGGAGCGGCTGGGCCCGAACGTCGTGGCCATCGGGCACGGCCTCGGCGGCCTGCTGGTCCTCAAGGCCATCGAGCGGGCTCCCGTGGCCGCGTACGCCCTGCTGGCCCCCGAGCCGCCGCGCGAGATCCGCGAGCCCGCCCTTGCGCACCTCGTGCGCGAGGTGCCCGACGCCTGGGGTCGTGCGGAGCTGGGCTGGGAGATGCTGCCCGACAAGCTGATCCGCGATCAGCGCGACCTCACCGTTGCCGACGTGGTGCGAATCCAGCACCTCCTCGGCCAGAAGCCGTTCGAATCCGGCCCCGCGCGTCGCCAGGTCCTCGCCGGTGTCCCGGTGGACCGCGCGGCGTTGCCCGACGTGCCCCGGCTCGTCATCGGCGCTGGGCTCGACACCTTCATCGCGGAGCCTGACGTGGAGCGGCTCGCCGAGTGGCTGGACGCCCCGTACGAGCCGTTCGGCGCGCACTCCCACTTCGGGCTGCTGCTGGGCGAGCAGAGCTACCTCCAGGTGGCCGACACGCTTCGGGCGTTCCTCGAACAGCACCGCCTCTAGGCTGCGAGGCGAGGCGATCCGCGCACGTCGCCCGCCCGGCTCTTGCAGGCTCTCTGCCCGCTGAGATCAGTCGCGCAGGACTCGCCCGGCGCCCGCCGCCGCCCGCGAGTCGGGTGGGACTCGCCCGGCGCTTGAATCAAGCGTGGGCAAGGTGCCTACGGGCTCGGAACGAGCGGGGAGCCACGCTCAACCGACGCCCGACTGAGCCCCAGCCGACTCAGGGCGCCGGGCGACGCCCCGCTGAACCCCACGCGACTCAAGGAGCCAACGGACGCCCGGCTGCGGCGACTCAAGGAGCCAACGGACAGCCGGTTGCGGGGTTCTGCCCGTCCCTGCTATCCTGCGCGGCCGGTCGAGCAATCGGCCGACTGCCTCGCCGCATTCGTCTAGAGGCCCAGGACACCGCCCTCTCAAGGCGGAGATCATCGGTTCGAATCCGATATGCGGTACCAGCGAATCCCCCCACGCCCCCGGCCCCGCCCCGGGGGCGTTGTCGTTCCGGGAATCGTCCGGTGGGCTGTTGCGGCGGATCGGCCACGTGTCCTGCCGCAGCCAAGGGCGTCGCCGCGCCGGGCCATGCCCTAGACTCGGACGCGCCCCTTCGGCACCCCCAAACGGAGGATCCATGCCCCCGACCGCTGACCGTCGCCTCGTCATCCTTGCCGAGGGCAACTTCGGCTACCACCACGGCAAGACCGCCATGGGCGTCATCCGGTTCGGCCAGGACAAGGTCGTGGCCGTGATCGACTCGACCCAGGCTGGGCGCAACGTCCGCGAGTGGCTGGGGGACACGGGCCGCTACGACATCCCGATCGTCGCCAGCCTGTCGGACGCACTGGGCTTCCTGCCCCGGGCCAACGGCCTCCTCATCGGCATCGCCCCCACCGGCGGCAAGCTGCCCGACGAGTGGCGCGCGGTCATCCTGGGCGCGATCCGGTCCGGCCTCGACGTCCACTCCGGGCTCCACACGCTCGTCGGCGACGACCCGGAGTTCGCCGATGCGGCGCGCGCGGCCGGCGTCCGGCTGATCGACTACCGACGCCCGCCCGAGCGCATGGAGACCGCGGTCGGCCGCCTCCACGAGCCGGGCAAGCGCGTGATCCTCACCGTGGGCACCGACTGCGCGATCGGCAAGATGTCGGTGGCGCTCGAGCTGCGCCGCGCGGCGGCGGCGAGCGGCCGCTCGGCGTCGTTCGTGGCGACGGGCCAGACCGGGATGATGATCGAGGGCTGGGGTGTGGCCGTGGACCGCGTGATCTCGGACTTCGTCCAGGGCACCTGCGAGTGGCTGAGCGAGGAGGGGGAGCGGCGCGGCGACTGGGTGCTGGTCGAGGGCCAGGGGTCGCTTGACCACCCCGCCTACAGCGCGGTCACGCTCGGGCTGATCCACGGATTCACGCCGCAGTCCATGGTGCTGGTGCACATGCCTGGCCTCGAGGACCACGACTGGGACCACCTCCCGGAGCGCAAGTTCCCGCTCAAGCCGCTGCCCGACTTCATCCGCGTCCACGAGGAGGTCGCCGGGCTCGTCGCGCCGTCCCGGGTGGTGGCCGTGGCCCTGAACACCTCGCGCATCGCGGACGAGGCGGACGCCCGTCGGGTGATCGAGGCGACGGCCGCCGAGACCGGGCTGCCGTGCGACGACCCGGTCCGCTTCGGGGGCGACGCGCTGTGGGCCCGGATCGCCGAGGCGACCGAGGCACTGCCATGGGTGGCGGCCAACGACGCCCGCGCGGCGGAGGGGGTGTCGGCGTGACGCTGTCGATCCGCTTCCGCACCCTCGAGCTGCCGCTCCGGGACCCGTTCATCATCGCCCGCTCCGCTGGCCGCGAGGGCCGCCGCATCACCACCGTGGTCGCCGAGCTGCGCGACGACGCCGACGGCCCGGACGGGCCGGTCGGACTCGGCGAAGGGTATCCGGACCCGTACTACGGCGACACGCCCGAGACCATGACCGCGACGGCGCCGGTGCTGCTCGCGGCGGTCGAACCCGTGGCCGCCGGGCTGCGCGGGGGGCTCGACGAGGCGCGCGCGGCCCTGGCGGGGGCTGGCGACCGGATGTCGGCCCGACTCGCCCACCACGGCGCCGCGAAGTGCGCCATCGACATCGCCCTGCACGATCTGGTCGGCAAGCGCCTGGGCATCACCGTCCGCGAGCTGCTCGAGATGCCCGCCGAGCGCCCGCCCACGGACTTCACGCTCGGGATCGACGCGCCTGAGGTCGTGGCGGAGCGCGCCAGGCGGGCGGCCGGCTTCCCGGCGCTCAAGATCAAGGTGGGCGGACCGTCCGACATCGCCACCCTCGAGGCGGTGCGGCGCGTCTACGACGGGCCGATCCGGGTCGACGCCAACACCGGCTGGACGCTGGAGGGGGCGATGGAGCTGCTGCCCGCGCTGGAGCAGCTGGGCGTCGTCCTCGTGGAGCAGCCGTTCCCAGCCCGTCGTCTGGACCTGCTCCGCGAGCTCCAGGCGCGTTCGCCGCTGCCGATCGTGGCCGACGAGAGCGCGGTCACGGCCGAGGACCTCGACGCTCTGCACGGCGTCGTGGCGGGCGTCAACGTGAAGCTCGCCAAGGTGGGCGGCGTGGGGCCGGCGAAGCGGATGCTCGCCCGGGCCCGCGAGATGGGCTTCCGGACGTTCCTCGGGTGCATGGAGGAGACGTCGGTCGTCATCGCGGCGTCGGCTGCGGTCTCGCCCCTCGCCGAGTGGGTGGACCTCGACGGCTGCCTGCTGCTCGCCGACGACCCGGTCACGGGCCTCGAGATCGGTCCCGACAAGGTCTGGCGTCTGCCGCCGAATCCCGGTCTGGGCCTCGAGCTGCGGCCGGACAGCCGGCCCTAGCACGCCGCCGCGACCGCTGCAAGGCGGCCGCCGCAGGACCCGTCCACAGTCTTGACGGGGCTCCCGAGGGCTGTCCACCAAGGCCTCGGGCCTGTGGACAAGTCGGTGGGCAACATGGTGGAGAAGGCCCTTCCGCCGGGCCTGCGACGCCCGTAGGATTGCCGGAGTCGCCGCAGCCAAGGGGGTACGGCAGACCAGACGCAAGACTGCCCGAGGTCGGTGGTCGCCCCATGCCGGGGTCCCGTCAGACCGCCGCTTTCCAGCCCTGGAGGACCCGTCTTCATGCTGCCCGCAGGAACCGCGCCGTCCGCTGCACCCTTCACCCAGGAGGCCGAGGCGTTCGTGCGGTTCTGCTACCAGCGCCGCCGGGTCGGCTGGCCGGAGCTGTACGACGAGATGTGCCGTGTCGCCACGCGCGGGATCTTCCGGGGGATGGGCCCGGAGGCGCTCGCGGAGGTGGGCATCGGGTTCAGCCTGTTCGAGACGCCGCGGATGGCGCAGCTCGTCCACCGAGTGGTGGGCGAGGAGCTGGCTGCACGGCGGGCGGCGAGGACTGCGGCGCTCGAGGCCGCCAGGACAGATGGAGCGGACCGGCCCCAGGCCGTCCCGGGCGTGGCGGTGACCGCGGCCTGATCCCGCGGTCGCCTTGCCGGGTCCGTGGGTCACGCCGCGCACGGCGCGGACTCCGCACCGGCGACCCCGCGCTGCCGACACGACTCCGGCCGCGGGCGGGCGAGGGTCAGGCGCGGATGCGCCGCCGGGCCATCTCGCCCTCGATCTGGCGCTCCGCCTCGACGTACCGGTCGATCTGCTCGCGCAGCTGGTTGGCCTCGGGCGTGTAGAGGTGGACCTGCTGCTGGAGGATGTAGGACAGCCGGCGGCTGGTCATCCGGACGTGGTCCAGATTCTTCATCAGGACCAGCGGGTCCATGGAGGCGAGGTCGGACGGGGGGTACATCTGGTTCATCGCCCCACCATGCTAGCCGAAGGCGGCGGCTCGGCGGGGAGCGGCGGCGCGCGTGCCCGCTAGAGCGGCCGGAGCCGCTGTGGGGGCCACGCCCAGTCGATCGGGAGCCCGGCGGCGGCCACCGCGCGGCGCCGGCCGGCCTCGGTGGCGCCCACGACCAGGAGCCGATCGGTCTTGGTGGCCTGCCCCGCCTCATCGCCCCACAGCCGGGTCATCTTGCGGTTGGCGGCCACCTCGTCCCGGAGGATCCCCGCCAGCCGGAACCCAGCCGGGCGCGCCGCCTCCTCCCAGACCCGCTCGGGGAGGTGCAGCCCGTCCCGAGACGGCTTGCCGCGGTCGGTCTCCACGTCGCCGATCACGAGCACCGCGATCCCGTCGTCAGTCAGCGCCGGGCGAAGGTCGGCCAGGACCTCGCGCAGGAACGCCAGGTACGGCTCGCGGGTGTGCGCGTCGTCGAGCTCTGCGTCGATGGCCCGGGCGTCGAACCCCAGCAGCCAGGTGCGGAGCCAGTTGTAGTACCCGTACTTGAGCACGCGCAGGTAGGGCGGCGAGGTGACCGCCAGGCGGGCGCGGTCCGGCAGGCCGCGGGCCCGCAGGGCCGTCCGGGCGCGCCGGCCCGCGCTGCGCGCGTCGCCGTGGAGCGCGATGCCCGCCGTCGTCGGCAACGGCTGGCGGTAGAGGCGGTTGAGCTTGGTTGCCAGCGCGTCGAACGCGTCGCGCCGCGGCGGTTCGTAGCCGTGCTCGGCGACGAACGTCCGCACGTAGCGCGGGGCCATGCTGAACGTGTTGGGCATGACCGTCGAGAGGTACGACGGCGTCTTGCCGTGGAGGATGCCCGCGAGGGCGCCGGCCAGGAACCGGTCGGCATGGTCGTCGAGCCGGAGCTGCGAGCGCAGGAGCAGCAGCTGGCCCAGGGTGCGCGGGTGGAACGCCAGGGCGACCTCGTTTGGGACGGCCTCGTCGCGGGCATCCGGGCCGTGGCCGCTCCCGGCTGACGGGACCGAGGCCGCGGGGTGGCCGGGTTGCGCATGGGCTCGCTCGCCGAGGGCGTCCCAGGCGGCGGCGTCCGCAGCCCAGGCGAGGCGCAGCGCGGTCAGCCGGGTCCGCGCCTCGGCGGGCGTCGCGGGCTCGAGCTTGGCGGCGGTGAGCACGTGGGCGAGCGGGTTGAGGTCGTTGCCCACTCCGATCCGCCCCTCGGCGACCGCCTGGAGCGGTGCCGTGCCCCGGCCGGAGAAGGGGTCGAGCACGACGTCGCCCGGGCGGGTGTAGCGGGCGATGAAGGCGTGCGGCAGCGCCGCCGGGAAGCTCGCCAGGTACGAGCACATCGGGTGCAGGCTGTGGCCCCACAGCCGCGCCTGCGCCTTCCACTCGGCCTCGAGGGCGAGGGACGGCAGAGCACTCGGCAGCTCGAGCGCGAGCTGGCCGGCGGCTGACGGTGTGGAGCGAGGTCGCTGGTCGGGCATTCCCGGGCTCGACGGTCCGCGCGGCATGGGCTCCGCACGCAGGGCGGCGAAGCGTAGCACGCCCGATTCGGCGCGCGGTATAGGCCGAATGGCGGATTGGCCGCCTCTGCGCGCGAGGGACGGCGTCAGGGGCACGTGATCGGAGCCGTGGCCCGTCAGCGCCGGCCCGGCGCCTCGACCCGGACGCGCGCGTCGACGACCACGGCGCCCTCGGGCAGCACGATCACCGGGTTGCAGTCCAGCTCGACGATCTCGGGATGCGCCTCGACCATGGCGCTGACGCGCAGGAGGACGTCCTCGAGCGCAGCCACGTCGGCGCGCGAGGCGTTGCGGTAGCCCTCGAGGAGCGGGTACATCGCGAGCGAGCGGAGCATCTCGGCTGCGTCGCGGTCGGTCAGCGGCGTGATGCGAACCGCCACGTCCTTGAGCAGCTCGAGCTCCGAGTCGCCGGCGCCGCACGCGATGACGGGGCCGAACAGCCGGTCCTGGACCACGCCCACGAGCATCTCGGTGCCGGCCGGGACGATGCGCTGGACGAGGAACCGCTCCGCCGGGTGAGCGGCCTCCGCGAGGTCGCGGGCCATGGCCTCGGCTGCATGGCGGACCGCGTCAGCGCCCTCGAGGCCGAGCAGCACCGCGTGCGCCTCGCGTTTGCGGACCAGGCCCGGGGCAACCGCCTTGAGGGCGACCGGACCGCCCAGCTCGTCGGCCGCCGCGCCCGCCGTTTCGGGCGTGTCGGCAAGCCGCCACTCCGCGATGGGGATGCCGTAGCAGCCGAGCAGCCCGGCGACCTCGTCCGGACCCAGCCAGAGCGAGCGGCTGTCGACGGGCAGGCCGCCGCGGGTGCCGTCGCCCGGAGGTTCGGACCCCGGCCGGTCAGCGGGACGCAGCCGGGCCAGCGCTGCGGCAAGCACGCCCGCCGCCTCGTCGACGCGCAGGTCGCCGAACTCGGGCACGCTGCCCTCCGGGGCCATCCGCCACTCCGCGTACCGGGCGGCGTGGGCGAGCGCGCGGGCCGCCTCCTCGGGGAACGTGAACGAGGGCACGCGCACCGCCCCGCTCCTGAGCGCCGCCGGGCCGCCCTCGGCGGCGAGGAACACGGTCAGCACCGGGAGGGGCCGCTCGAGCGAGGCGGCCGCGTCGTGGACGGCCATGGCCACCGCGTCCGAGCTCGCGCCGAGGGGCGGCACGAACAGCACGATGACCGCGTGGATGTCCTTGCACGCGGCGAGGATCCGGATCGCCTTGCCGTACGCCTCCGGCGACGCGTCGGCGGCATCCACGGGGTTGTCCAGCGTGGCCATCGCCGGCAGGCACGCGGCCAGCTGCCGCCGGGCGTCCTCGCAGATGGGCGGCACCGTCAGCCCGTCAGCCTCGCAGGCGTCGGCGGCGAGGATGGCCGGCCCCCCGCCGCTGGACAGGATCGCCACGCCGCGTCCCGCCGGCAGCGGCTGGTTGGCCAGCAGGGAGGCCACGTCGAAGAACTCCGAGAGGGTGTCGGTCCGCACCACGCCAGCCTGGTGGAACAGCGCGTCGACCGTGACGTCGGAGGCGCCCACGCGGGCTCCCGTGTGCGACAGGCTGGCCCGTGCGCCGGCTGCCGACCGCCCGCTCTTGACCGCGATGATCGGCTTGGTGCGGCCCACCCGCCGGGCGATGCGCGAGAACTTGCGCGGGTTGCCCACCGACTCGAGATAGAGCGCGATGACGCTGCAGTCCGGATCGCCCTCCCAGTACTGGAGGAAGTCGTTGCCCGACAGGTCCGCCTTGTTGCCGATCGAGATGAACGACGACAGCCCGAGGCCGAGCCGGTTCGCGTGCTCGATGATGGCCAGCCCGAGCGCTCCGCTCTGGCTGAGGAACCCGACCCGCCCGTCGATCGGCAGGGTGGGGGAGAAGGTGGCGTTGAGGCGGACGCCCGTCTCGAGGTTGATGACCCCCATGCAGTTGGGCCCGACAAGGCGCATGCCCGCGCCGCGGCACGCGGCCACCAGCTCGCGCTGGCGCGCCGCCCCCTCCGGGCCGGCCTCCGCGAACCCGGCCGACACCACGACGACGCTCTTGACCCCCTTCGCCGCGCACTCGCGGACGGCCCCGATGGTGTCGTCGGCGGCCAGGACGATGATCGCGAGGTCAACGGCTCCGGGGATCGCCGTCACGGACCGGTACGCGGCCACCGACTGGACGACGTCCGCGGCCGGGTTGACCGGGTAGACGGGTCCCGCGAAGCCGCTCGTCAGCAGGTTGTGGAACAGCTCGCCGCCCACAGTGCCCCGCCGCCGCGAGGCTCCGATGACCGCCACGGACGACGGGTGCAGCAGCGCCCGGACCGCCGCCGCGGCCGCCACCTGCTCTCGGCGCTCGAACCGCTGGCGCGCCTCGCCGCTGAGCTCGGTCGGGAACTCCACCTCGATGGCGCCGGGCTCGGAGCGCAGCCGGAGCGGGAAGCCGCTGGCGCGGAACACCTCGAGCATCTTGGCATTCTCGATCAGGACCTCGGCCAGGAACGTGGTGATCCCTTCCTCGTTCGCCCGGCTCGCGAGTGCCTCCAGCAGGAGCGTGGCCACGCCCAGGCCCTGCCACGCGTCGGCGACCACGAACGCGGCCTCGGCCGTGGTCTCGTCGAGGCACAAGTAGGTGCCGCTGCCGATGATCCGGCTGCCGCCGCCGGTCTCGGTCTGCGCGACCAGCGAGCAGTCGCGCGGATCCTCCAGCACCGCCCACGCGCGGGCTCGGGCCTCGAGGTCGCCGCCCACGCTCGCGAACCTGAGCCGGCGCGACTCGGGGTCGAGCGCGGCAAGGAACTCGACCATGGCGGGGACGTCCGCCTCGACCGCGTCGCGGATGCGGATGGACGACCCGTCCCGGAGGATGGTGTCGCGCGAGCGGTCGCGGCTCGCCGCGCTCGTGTAGCGGTCCACCGGCCCTCCCTGTCGCCCGACGTCGCCCGTGGCCGGCCGCGCGTCGCGGCGTGCTACTGTCGCCCGACCTGCATCCGGTCGGCGGCCACGGCGATCTTACGCTGCCGCTCCCGGTCGCCGAGGTCCAGCCAGCGCGCGATGCCGACGCACGACTCAGAGCCCCTCGTCGTCTACGGCCCGGCCAGCCACGCGTACGACTTCGGGCCAGGGCACCCGTTCACGCCCCGCCGCTTCGGCCCGGGCATCGACCTGCTGCGCGAACTCGGGGCGTCGTTCTTCGAGCCGCCGGTGCCGGCGTCCGACGAGGCGCTGGCCACGGTCCACACGCGACGGTACCTCGCCAGCGTCGAGCGCCTCTCGCACTACCCGGAGCTGGCGGACGAGGAGGCGGTGACCGACCACGACACGCCGCCCTTCTACGGGATGCACGAGGCGGCCGCGACCGTGGTGGGCGGCACGCTCCACGCCATGGAGGAGATCCTCGAGGGTCGGCAGCTGCACGCATTCCACCCGGGCGGCGGACTCCACCACGCGTTCCCGGGCCGCGCTTCTGGGTTCTGCGTCTTCAACGATGTGGCGGTGGCGATCCGCCGGGCCCGCGAGGCTGGCCACCGGGTCCTCTACGTTGACGTCGACGTCCACCACGGCGACGGCGTGGAGGCGATCTTCTGGGAAGACCCGGAGGTCCAGACGGTGTCCTTCCACGAGACGGGGCTCACACTGTTCCCCGGCACCGGCTGGGTGGAGGATCGGGGCGGCGTCGGCGCGGAGGGCTCGGCGGTCAACATCCCGCTCGAGCCCGGCACCTCTGACGCGTCCTGGCTCGAGGTGGTCGAGACGGTGGTGCCGCTGGTCGCGGCGGCGTTCCGGCCCACCCTGCTGGTCACCCTCAACGGCGCCGACGCGCACGCCTTCGACCCGCTCTCGAACGTGCGGCTGACGACGGAGGCGATGCGGCGCGCCGCGCGCCTGCTCGACGACATCGCGCACGCTCACGCGGGCGGACGCTGGCTGGCAACCGGCGGCGGCGGATACGACGTCTACCGCGTGGTGCCCCGGAACTGGGGGCTCGTCTGGCTGGCCCAGGCCCATCGCCCGGTGCCCGTGCACACGCCCGCCGCCTGGCGCGAGCGCTGGGCCGCGGAGGCGGCGCGGCACCGGCAGGGGCCGCCGCCCGAGCTGATGGTGGACCCGGCGGGGACCGCCATGGGCGAGTCGTCCTCGATCGCCGCCGCGAACCGGGCAACAGCCTCGCGAGCCCTCGAGCACGCGCTCCGGATCCTCGACGGGCGACGGGGCAGGTAGCGTTCAGGCGCCGCCGCCCACGCCCGGCCTCCCGGCGGGGGTCGGCGCCGAGCTGCCCTGTGCGCAAGGGATGCCCAGGTCCGGCAGGGATGGCCCGGCAGCACTGGCTCGGGTCCATCAGCGTTCTCGGATGCGCCGGGCACTCCGCTCGGTCGACGCGCACGTTCGTGCGTAGACTGGAGGCCTCGCCGCCCCCGTAGCTCAGCGGATAGAGCAGCCGCCTTCTAAGCGGTCGGTCGCAGGTTCGATTCCTGCCGGGGGCGCCACGCCACGGCCGTCGGGTCACCGCAGCGAGGGCGACCGCCGCATCTCCGCTACAGTCGCGGCGAGACGACGTTCGCTGGGAGGCCTGCCATGCACCGTCAGATCGCCGCGCTCATCGACCGCCAGGTGGCGTGGGCGGACCCGCTCGGGTGCAGCCAGTGCTGGCGCGCCTGCTCAACGAGCGCCGGACGCTCAAGAGCGCGCTCAACGGGACGTGGCTCGGCCACCCGGTCCACCCGCTCCTGACCGACGTGCCGACGGGGGCCATGACGGTGGCGACCCTGCTGGATGCGGCCGGCCACGACGCTGCCGCCGACCTCGCGATCGCCACCGGGATCGCCGGGATGGCGGCGTCCGCGGTCACGGGCGCGGCCGACGCCGTCGACGCCTACGGCATGCCGCGGTCGCGGGCCACGGTGCACGCCTCGCTGATGGTCGGGAGCCTGGCCGCGTACAGCATCTCGTTCCTGCTGCGTCTCGGCCCCCGCGCCGGGCGGCCGCTGGCCCGGCTGCTCGCTCTCGTTGGCTACGGCTCGCTCACGGCCGGGGCCTATGTCGGCGGGGACCTCGTGTTCCGCTCGGGCCACCAGGTTGACCGCCACGCCTTCGAGTCCGCGTCGTCCAAGTGGCGGACGCTCGACGTGGCCGAGGTCCCGCCGGGCAGGCTGGTGAAGGCGAAGGCGGGCCCCGACACCGTCGTCCTGTACCGCGCGACGGAGGGCGACGCGATGGTCGCACTGAGCGCCGTCTGCGCCCACGAGGGCGGGCCGCTCGACAAGGGCACGGTGGTTCGCGGCTGCATCGAGTGCCCGTGGCACCAGTCGCAGTTCGAGCTCGACACCGGCCGCGTGCGCCAGGGCCCGGCGGCGTACGACCAGCCGCGGTTCGAGGTGCGGGAGGCCGCAGGGGGAGGCCTGGAGGCGCGCCGGATCTAGGGACCCGCGCCGCCCAGAGGAGGAGCCGTCCTTCAGCCACGCCCCGACCTGGGACGACTGCTGGGCCGCCTGGAACGATCCGCCGCGACGGCCGCGGGCATGACGCGCGGGCCTGCCACCGCGATCCCGCGCACCCGGTCCGATCGTCCCGAGCGGCAGGCCCGACCGGCCCGTGACCGGCCCCGAACCGCGCCCGACCGTCGGGTCGGGCGGCAGGAGCGGCGCACGGCCGGACCCGCGTACCGTGATCGGCGGAGCCTGCAGGCTCCCGCGGTCGAGCTGATCGTGCCCGCGCCCGACGCCTGTCCGCCACCGCACGGAGGGAGCGCATGCCAATCTCGGGCAGGAAGCCGTCCGTGCCGCAGGACCCCGACCAGGTGGACGGGGCGGTCGGCGGAAGGTCGGCTGGCGGCGCCCTCATCGTGGGCTACGGCAATCCGCTGCGCACCGATGACGGGGTCGGACCTGCCGTCGCGGAGCTCCTGGCGGCGGACCCGCGGCTCCGCGGCGCCGACGTCCGCGCCGAGCACCAGCTCACGCCCGAGCTCGCCATCGACGCGAGCCGCGTCGCGCTGCTGGTGCTGGTCGACGCGATGGTGGGCGTTGCCGCGGGGGAGGTGGTCGTGCGGGACCTGGGCGTCCCGGGACCGAGCGCCGCCACGGAGACGGGACCGGCGGGCCGCGGCGAGGGGGGCGGTCTGCCGCTCACGCACCACATCGGCCCGGCTTCGCTGCTCGCCCTCGCGGCCGAGCTGTGGGGGTCGGCGCCGCGGACGGTGCTCGTCGGCGTGGGCCCGGCGTCGCTCGCGCTGGGCGATACGCTCACGCCGGCCGTCGCGGCCGCCGTGCCGCGGGCGGTCGACGCCGTGGTGGCGGCGGTGTCGGTCGGCATCGGGGCGGCGTCGTCGGGTTCCGCCCGGGCCGACAGCAGGCGGCAGGGCTGAGGTGCACGAGGTCGGCATGGTGGCCGAGCTTGTGGGTGCGGCCGTCGCCCGGGTCGACGGGCGCCGAGTCGAGCTGGTGCGGATCCGCCACGCGAGCACGGTGCCTGGGGACGTGCTGCGCCAGGCGTTCAAGATGCTGACTGCCGAGGGGCCGCTGGCCGGAGCAGCCCTCGAGACGGAGCCGTTCGAGGTCCGGCTGACCTGCCCGTGCGGCTTCGACGGGGCGCTCGAGCACGACGACGTCATCGGCCCGGGCCAGGCGGTCTGCCCATCCTGCGGCGACTTCCGCACCTTCCCGCCGACGCCGGAACTGGAGCTGGTCGAGGTGCGCTGCACCGCCTGACCCCGGTACCCTGTCATGGCAGGGCGCAGGGCCGACGTGGTGCCGGGCCGCACCGGAGTTGTGCGGGTCTCTGTGCGCGGCGCTCGCCCGAGTCGCACAATCCGTCCCGCTGCCCGGTCCGGACCTCCAGACGGGGCAAGCGCCCGGGGGCCGGCGATCGCGACCGATCGACGCATGGATGTGCCCCCACGCGCCGTTTGCGCAGTGCCGGCCCACCGGTCCCGCGCGTTGCGGCCGACGGCCGGGCGCATGCGGCCGCGCCACCCCGCACGACCGCTCGCAACCGCACTCCGCGGCACCCTGCGGCCCTGATTGGTACCACCGGGTCACCGAGAGTACGGGTTGTCCGGAGCGTCCCGCACCCCGACACTCCCGTCAGCAGCGAGCCGGACTGCACCGAAGTGCCCTCCAGAGCATCCCCGGCTCGGGGAAGAAGGAACCAGCCCATGGCGTCAATGGCCGTCAACGACCTCGGGCCCATGCTCACCGCGAGCGAAGTGGCCGAGATGCTCCACCTCCACGTCAACACCGTGAAGCGGCTCGGCGATCGCGGCGAGCTGCCGTACTACCGCGTGTGCAAGCGGGGCGACCGGCGGTTCCGGCTCGAGGACGTCATGCAGTTCCTCGCCCGCAATCGCTGAGCGGGCTCAGCCCCGCAGCGCCCCCTCGAAGATCCGCAGCGACTCCTCCACCTCGGGCACCGTCACGTCCAGGGGCGGGATCCAGCGGATCACCTGGTGCGCCATCCCGCACGACAGCAGCAGCAGCCCCGCGTCTCGGGCGCGCTCGATGACCGCTTCCGCCGTGGACCCGTCCGGGAGGCGCGACCCGCGGTCGTTCACGAACTCCACGCCGATCATCAGCCCGCGCCCGCGCACGTCGCCGATGGCGGGCGTGTCGGCCATCAGCTCACGCAGGCCGCCGAGCAGTTCGGTGCCGCGTGCCCGGGCATTCGCGAGCAGGCCCTCTTGGGCGATCGTCTCGAGCACGGCCACGCCGGCGGCGCAGGCCACGGGGTTGCCGCCGTAGGTGGTGCCGTGGGCCCCTTTGCCCCAGGCCTGCATCGTGTCCTTCGAGGCCACGATGGCCGACAGCGGCAGGCCGTTGGCGATGGCCTTGGCCACGCACACGACGTCCGGGACGATGTCCGACTCCTGGAACGCCCACATGTCGCCGGTGCGGCCGTAGCCCGTCTGCACCTCGTCGACGACGAGCAGGATCCCGTGCCGGGTGCACCGCTCGCGGAGGCCTTGGAGGAATGCCGCCGGGGCGGGGTAGTAGCCACCCTCGCCCTGGACCGGCTCGACGATCACCGCCGCCACCTCGTCGGGCGAGACCGTGGTCGTGAGCAGGCCGTCGAGATGCTTGAGCGAATCGGCGATCGCCCGCTCCTCGTCGCCCGCGTAGTAGCGGTAGACGGCCGGGTAGACCGTGGTGTAGACGCCGGGCAGAAGCGGCTCGTAGCCGCGGCGGTAGTTGAGCGAGGAGGTCGTGACGCTCGTGGCGCCGATCGTCCGGCCGTGGAACGCACCGCGGAACGCGATGACGGCGGGCCGCCCCGTGACCCGTCGGGCGAGCTTGATCGCGCCGTCGATGGCCTCGGAGCCGGAGTTGAGGAACAGCACGCTGTCCAGCGGGTCGGGGAACGTGTCGGCGAGCATCTGCGCGAGCTTCACCGTGGGCTCGCTGAACCCGATCGCATGGACCGGCCCCATGAGCCGGTCCACCTGACTGTGCACGGCAGCCGTGACGCGGGGGTGGGCATGCCCGAGCGCCGTGACGGCGATGCCGTTCGCGAAGTCCAGGTAGCTGTTGCCGGCGGTGTCGTACAGGCGGTGGCCGATCCCGTGGGACCAGCTCTTGTCCATGTACCGGCCGAGGATGGGGCTGATGTTGGCGTCCGCCTGGGCGGCGAGGTCGAGCGCGTCGGAGGTGTCCACGGGCCGAGTATAGGCAGCACGGGCCCGCCGAAGGGGCGCGAGTTGATCGCCCCCGGACGGTCGGTGTCGGTTCGTTCGCGAATCGCAGAACAGTCCCTGGAGCCGGCCGCGAGGCCGTCAGCGCCGGGGCGCCGTGCTCCGGCGGCCACCGCCGCCTGTGCTCCCGCGTCT